>JAIKWS010000063.1 GCA_024684515.1 Prevotella sp. | reverse complement strand
GATGAACTTCATATGCGTATCTGTGGTGATCAGGACATCCCAGTTGGAGTTTCTTCCCACCTTCACGAATATGAGCTTTACGTATGTCTCGCCCATCATTGCCCTCTGCTCAAAGTGCAGGCACCTGTACTTGCGGCATGTGTGGGCTTTCCTTTCGTGCAGGCTTATCAGCTCGTGTACGTTGTATTTCCGCTTGCCTATGGCGAACTTGTCATTGCCCATCCTCAGACGCCCCACCAGATGTACGGCACCCTTGCCAATCTTCCGTATCTCGGCAACCATCTTGGCTGTGACGAACCATGTGTCCATGAGGGCATAGGGAAGCCGTATGCCCTTTTTCCAGGCCCTGGCTATCATCTGCACGGCAACGTCACTCTTCTTCTCATCCAGCTCCCTGTAGCGCTCGTAGTCGGGGGATTCCTTGCTGCGCTTCTTCCTGAACTGCAGCTTACGCTGCTTCTCGCTCAGTCCGTAGTTTCCCTCCGTACCCTTCTCCCTGTGCAGGGAGAGGTCGCAGGCATAGGTGCTGCGCCCGTCGAATATTGCCAGCACGAGGAGTTTGAAGCCGGGCACACAGGCATGCCGCACATGGTCGAACACCCGGCTCAGTCCCTCAAGATGGAAGCCGCTCTTCTCTTCCGTCGTGTCGTCAACGATGTAGCACTGGGGGACACCGGATTCTTCAGCCTTATGCTTGCGTATTATCGAGCGGAAGCGGCAGGCCATGCTCAATAGGACGACACGCCAGTCCATCTCGCTGCGATTCATGAGGCGGTAATAGCAGTTCTTGCCTGTCTCAAGCAAGCCGTAGAAGCGGGCACTGTACATCGCACCGACCGTCTTTTGGTTGATGCGGAACAGCATCAGCGAGAGTATCAGCTGTACCATGTCCACTCCTCGCATCTTGTCAATGGCATGCCTGCTGAGCACACGGCCGAGGGCAAACTTGGCAAATAGGGTAAGAATTGAGATGTTTGTCGAAGATTTAACACTCAGGATGTTCTCTAATTCAGAAATTTGTTGTAATTTTGCGCTCATTGAAGAAATGTTATTGTTTTGTATTTCAATTGTTTAGAGACTACAAAGATACAAAAAATAAATGGCATTTCTTCATTTTTATCCCTGTTTTTCAATGACTTACATCAAGAAATTGTACAAGTGGGAAACTTTAGTCATTGACTGGCTGCAAAAGTAAATAAAATCCAGGGATGATGCAAGAGAAATATCTCCTCCACTCCCGGATTATGTTTCATGGTAGTTCATTCCATGTGTTCCTCCTCATCCTCTAAAACATCTTCCAGAAGTACTACGAGAACACCAGCTGACGGCATGTGCGACTGCTTTGTCACTTCTTCAACAGATGAGAATAGCATGCCCATCAGCAGCTGATGATAGAAAATAAGAAACATATTATATAATGTGTGCGATTTCAACAGGCGATGCCAATAAGTCACATATTCTTTTATAATAAACGTTGAGGTGGCCATACCATCCACTTTTCTGCGAGAATGAAAGAAAAATTTGGTTGTTCGCACTTTTCTTCGTAACTTTGCATCCGCCTAAATGACACGACAAGAAAATCGGCATGATTTTTGCTGGTAACAAGGCAGGTAATCATCAATAAAAACAACTGAATCATGGAAGAAGAAAAAGTCAATAAGGAAGAGGAGGAATCAAAGGACATCCCCGTAGAAGAAGGTAAGGAAGCCAGTGCTGCCGAGGAAGACGTGCAGGACAACGGCGAAGAGGCACAGCAGGACAGCCAGGAAGAGAGCAAGGACCCCCTGGACGTAGCACTCGAGGAGATAGCCTCGCTCAAGGACAGATACCAGCGGCTGGCTGCCGAGTTTGACAATTATCGCAAGCGTACCATCAAGGAGCGGGCAGAGCTCATCCTCAATGGTGGCGAGAAGACCATCAAGGCCTTGCTGCCCGTGATTGACGATATGGAGCGGGCCATGGCCAACGGTGAGAAGACCGACGACCCCAAGGTGCTGCGCGAAGGCATGGAGCTGATCTACCACAAGCTGATGAAGACACTCGAAGGCATGGGGGTGAAGAAGATTGACACCGAGAATGCCGACTTCGACACCGACATCCACGAGGCCATCGCTATGGTCGCTGGCATGGGTGACGACAAGAAAGGAAAGGTAATCGACTGCATGACAACTGGATACAAGCTAAACGATAAAGTAATCCGCCACGCCAAGGTGACAGTAGGACAATAATGGCACAGAAAAGAGACTACTACGAGGTGCTGGGTGTTGCGAAAACGGCATCTGAAGACGAGATCAAAAAGGCCTATCGTCAGATAGCCATCAAGTATCACCCCGACAGAAACCCGGGTGACAAGCAGGCCGAGGAGAAATTCAAAGAGGCGGCAGAGGCCTACAACGTGCTCCACGACCCACAAAAGCGCCAGCGCTATGACCAGTTCGGATTCGAAGGACCTATGGGAGGAGGATTCGACGGCTTCGGAGCCACCTCTATGAATATGGACGACATCTTCTCGATGTTCGGAGACATATTCGGAGGACACGGCTTCGGAGGTTTTGGCAGACAGTCGGCAAGGCCACAGCAGAACAGGGGAAGCGACCTGCGACTGAAAGTGAAACTGACACTGGAGGAAGTGAACCAAGGCGTCACCAAGAAATTCAAGCTCCGCAAGGACGTCACGTGCACCCACTGTCACGGCACGGGTGCAGAGTCAGGCTCGACACACGAGACATGCCCTACCTGTCACGGATCGGGCATCATCACCCACACCACGCAAAGTATCTTTGGAATGATGCAGACACAAGGAGTATGCCCCACCTGCCACGGTGAAGGGAAAATCATCAAGAACAAATGCAAGAACTGTGGCGGCACAGGCATCACCAAGGGCGAGGAAGTGGTGGAGATCAATATTCCTGCCGGTGTGGCCGACGGCATGATTGTCAACGTGCCTGGAAAGGGCAATGCCGGACAGCGGGGTGGCATCAGCGGCGACATACAGGTGTTTATCGAAGAAGAAGACCACGACACCTTCGTACGCGACGGCAACGACCTGATTTACAACCTGCTGCTGGATTTCCCAACAGCTACCCTGGGCGGGGAAGTAGACATCCCCACTATAGAAGGCAAGAATCTGAAAGTGAAAATAGACAGCGGCACACAGCCCGGCAAGACCATGCGGCTGAGAAACAAAGGACTGCCCTCGGTACAGGGATACGGCTCTGGCAGAGGCGACCTGGTCATCAACATCAGCGTGTATGTGCCCAAGACACTATCGTCGGACGAACGCAAAGCTATTGAGAGCTTCAAGAATAGCGACAACTTCAAAGGCGACCACCAGACGAAGGCCAGCATCTTCAACCGGTTCAAGAACTATTTCTCATAAAGCATGAACTATCAGGAAGTTACGAAGTACCTGTTCGAGCAGACAGCCAACTACGAGCGACAGGGCACAGACGGCTATAAGGTCGGTCTGGGCAACATGATGGCGCTAGACGAGCACCTAGGACATCCCCATCAGCAGTTCAGAAGCATACACGTGGCCGGCACTAACGGCAAGGGGTCGGTATCGCACTCCCTGGCCTCACAGCTGCAATTCTGCGGATATAAGGTCGGCCTGTACACCTCGCCACACCTTGTTGATTTCCGCGAACGCATACGCGTGAACGGAGAGCCGGTAAACGAGGAGTACGTAGTGAAATTCGTGGAAGACAACCGCGAACTCCTGGCATCGCTGAAACCCTCGTTCTTCGAAATCACCACGGCAATGGCCTTCCAGTATTTTGCCGAACAGGACATCGACATCGCCATCGTAGAGGTAGGACTGGGGGGCAGGCTGGATTCCACCAACATCATCACACCCATCCTGAGCATCATCACCAACGTGTCGCCAGACCACACCCAGCTGCTGGGCAACACCATAGAGGAGATAGCCAGAGAGAAGGCCGGCATCATGAAGAAAGGGGTGCCGTGCATCATAGGCGAGTCAACAGCAGAGACACGTGCCGTCTTCGACGACGTGGCAAAAGACACGGGTACATCTTTAATATATGCCGACGACAAAGTGGTCATAGAATCTGCCACACCACTGGAAAACGGGAAAGGCATGCACTACCGCACCATCCATGGAATGGAGTTTGACGGAGAACTGCTGGGGAACTTCCAGAAGAAGAACACCAACACCGTGCTGTATGCCCTCTTCGAACTGATGAACCTTGGCTATCTGTGCAATTGCGAGATACCGGAAAACATCAGCAGGATACAGCAGGAGATGACCCACGCATTCATGAACATCTCGAAGCTGACAGGACTGCAGGGCCGCTGGCAGACCGTAAGGGAGAACCCCACCGTAGTGTGCGACACCGGCCACAACATAGGAGCATGGGAGTACCTGAGCCAGCAACTGGCACAGGTGGAGTGCCACGAGATGCACATCGTATTCGGCATCCTGCAAGACAAGGACATCTATAACATCATGCAGAAACTGCCCAAGAATGCCAAGTACTACTGGACAAAAGGCACGTCAAAGCGAGCCTTCCCGGAAGCATCGCTGAAAATATTCGGTGAGCAGTTTTCCCTGCACGGAGAATGCTACCCCCATGCCAAGGAAGCCTACGAGGCAGCACTCGCCAATGCCGAGTCGGACGATTTCATTTTCGTAGGAGGAAGCTGTTATGTGGTAGCAGATTTTCTCAAAACATACCATTAAAGGGCATTTAGTTATCTTTAACACCATTTTTTTGCCGATATGTTTGCGCATGTCGGCTTTTTGTTGTATTTTTGCAACAAGATTGTTATAACTAAAACCAATTATTATGGCAAACTCAACAGAAAATGCGACTCTCTGTGGTCTGAAGCGCGAGGACTTCCAGACCACTATCAACGGAAAAAAGACAGACCTCTACATTTTGCGCAATCGCAAAGGATACGAGGTAGCGATCACTAACTACGGAGGAGCCATCTGCTCCATCATGGTGCCCGACAAGAGCGGCCAAGTGGCAAATGTCATCCAAGGACACGACAACATCCAGTCGGTCATCAACTCCCCGGAACCTTACCTTTCCACACTCATCGGACGCTTCGGCAATCGTATACGCCGGGGACAGTTCACCCTGAATGGCAAGGACTACCAGCTGGCCATCAACAATGGCCCCAACGCCCTGCACGGAGGTCCCAAGGGCTTCCATGCCCGCGTGTGGGATGCCAGGCAGATGGGTCCACGCTCGCTGGCTCTGCATCGCGTATCTTCCTATGGTGAAGAAGGTTTCACTGGCGAAGTTGACGTAACGGTGGAATTCACCTGGAGCGACGACAACGAGTTGATCATCGAATATCTGGCATCGACCAACAAGAAGACCATCATCAACCTGACACACCATGCCTTCTTCTCACTGGCAGGAACAGCAGACCCCACACCCGTCATCAACGACCAGGTGATGGAGATGAATGCCGACTTCTACATCCCCATCGACGAGACCTCTATCCCCACTGGCGAGATCCTGAAGGTGGCAGGCACACCTTTCGACTTCCGCACGCCAAAGGCCGTAGGAAAGGACATCGATGCCGACGACCAGCAAATCAAGAACGGTGCCGGCTATGACCACTGCTTCGTACTGAACAAGAAAGAAGAGGGAGAGCTGAGCTTTGCCGCCCGCCTGACAGAACCCCAGAGCGGACGCACACTGGAAGTCTATACCACAGAGCCTGGTGTACAGGTATATAGCGACAACTGGGCCGACGGCTACAAGGGTGTACATGGTGCCACCTTCGGACGTCGTAGTGCCATCTGCTTCGAGTGCCAGCACTTCCCCGACAGCCCCAACCGCCCATACTTCCCCAGCGTAGTACTGAATCCACACCACCGCTACAAGCAGAAGACCATCTACCGCTTCGGACTCGCAGATTAGAAAACCAAAAATAATACTCAATCACAATGACACAAGAGAAAAACAATAGCAAGCTGATTGCTATTATTACGATGTGCTTCATCTTCGCGATGATTTCGTTCGTAACTAACATGGGTGCTCCTTTTGGCAACATCTGGGGCTTTGAATATCCCTTTGCCAAGGCATGGGGTAATCTGATGAACTTTGCTGCCTACCTCTTCATGGGTATTCCAGCAGGAAAGATGCTGATCAAGTACGGCTACAAGAAGACTGCACTCATCGCACTCGTCGTGGGCATCATAGGCCTTGCCTTCCAGTACCTCTCCAGCATAGTAGGTGCAGGAACCTATGTCTTCACCTACGACAACATCCCCGTTGCCCTGAACCTGATTATCTATCTGCTTGGTGCCTTCATCTGCGGCTTCTGCGTCTGCATGCTCAACACCGTTGTGAACCCCATGCTGAACCTGCTGGGTGGTGGTGGCAACAAGGGTAACCAGCTCATCCAGATTGGTGGCACGATGAACTCGCTGACGGCCACGCTGACCCCGCTGCTCTCTGGTCTGCTCGTGGGAACCGTAACGGCCGACACCAGCATGAGCAATGTGGCTCCCCTGCTGTTCATCGGTATGGCTGTCTTTGCCATCTCCTTCGTCATCATCAGCCGTGTGCAGATTCCTGAGCCTACACTGGGCAAGGAACAGCCCAAGTACGAGCGCAGCCCGCTGGCTTTCCGCCATTGCCTGCTGGGTGTCATCGCCATCTTCTTCTATGTAGGCATCGAGATTGGCATCCCCATGGAGCTGAACTTCTACATCACCGACCTGGGATTCGAGGGTTCTGCCGCCATAGGCGGAACATTGGCAGCCTCCTACTGGCTGATGATGCTCCTGGGACGTGCCACCAGTAGTGCCATCTCGGGAAAGATCAGCACCTCGCTCCAGATGACCGTTGTCTCCAGCGTAGCTATCATCCTGCTGCTTATCGCTATCTTCCTGCCGGAAAGTGTCACGTTCAACGTCAGCAACCACGACGTACCCCTGAAAGCCGTGTTCATTGCAGCCTGTGGTCTGTGCACCAGCATCATGTGGGGTGGCATCTTCAACCTCTCTGTCGAAGGCCTTGGCAAATACACCGAGGCAGCATCAGGCATCTTCATGACGATGGTCGTTGGCGGTGGCATCATGCCGCTCATCCAGGAAGCCATTGCCAAGAGTGCAGGCCCCATTGCCTCTTACTGGCTCATCATCGCCATGCTGGCATACATCCTCTTCTACAGCACCATTGGCTGCAAGAATGTCAATAAGGACATCAAGGTAGACTGATAAAACAATTAATAACTAAACAATTCGAGGTGCGAGCCTGAACAAGACCTCAATCCTCAAATCTCAAATCTGTAATCAATATGATGGACATTGAATTTGTAAGAAGTCGCTTTATCAAGCACTTCGACGGAAAAACCGGTAATGTGTATGCATCGCCTGGACGTATCAACCTGATAGGTGAGCACACCGACTATAATGGCGGGTTCGTATTCCCTGGAGCCGTAGACAAAGGCATTATGGCAGAAATGCGTCCCAATGGGACAGAAGACACCGTGATGGCCTATGCCATCGACCTGAAGGATCGTGTGGACTTCCACCTCGACGACCCCGCCGGACCACGTGCCTCATGGGCTCGCTATATCTATGGCATCTCGAAGGAGATGCAGAAGCTGGGCGTTCCAGTGAAGGGATTCAACATTGCCTTTGCAGGTGATGTGCCCCTGGGAGCAGGTATGTCATCAAGTGCTGCTATGGAGAGCTGCTTCGCCTGCGGTCTCAATGACCTGTTTGGCGAGAACAAGGTTTCGCAGTGGGACATGGTGCTGGCAGGACAGGCCACAGAGCACAACTACTGCGGTGTGAACTGCGGTATCATGGACCAGTTCGCATCTGTCTTTGGAAAGGCAGGCTGCCTGATGCGTCTTGACTGCCGCAGCCGTGAGTTCCAGTATTTCCCATTCAAGCCCGATGGCTATCGCCTCGTATTGCTCGACTCTGTCGTGAAGCACGAACTGGCAGGCTCACCCTATAACGATCGTCGCAACTCGTGCGAGAACGTCGTGAAGCACATTGCCGCCAAACATCCCGAAGGCAAGTTCGAGACTCTGCGCGACTGCACATGGGAACAGCTGGACGAGGTACGTGCCGAGGTAGGCGAAGAGGACTACAAGCGTGCGCATTTCGTACTCGGTGAGAAAGACCGCGTGCTGGCTGTCTGCGATGCCCTGCTGGCTGGCGACTACGAGACCGTAGGACAGAAGATGTATGAAACGCACGAGGGACTCTCGAAGGAATACGAAGTAAGCTGCGAGGAACTGGACTTCCTGAACGACATCGCCAAGGAGAACAATGTCACGGGTAGCCGTATCATGGGTGGTGGCTTCGGTGGCTGCACCATCAATCTGGTGCGCTCTGACCTCTACAACAAGTTCATTGCCGACGCTAAGCAGAAGTTCGCTGCCAAGTACGGACACGAACCAAAGGTGTATGACGTAGTCATTGGCGACGGATCGCGCAAGCTCTGCTAACAGTATTCACATTCCGCTTTGAGATTTGGACTTTAAATGGTTGCTGACTACCAGACAATTGTTTGAAGTTCAAATTTCAAAGTTTAGATAATATAGATAATGTTTCAAATAGACCGTTCATATATTGAAAGCGTCAACCTAGAGTCGCTACAGAGTCGCATATGGGACATCAGGACAGACCACAAGGACGACCCTACCCTGCCCCACATCGACAACTATGGCATCACAGAAGAGGCCTTCGAGACCTATCTGGAAAAGAAACAGAAGTTCGAAGACTTCAAAGATACCTGGCGAAGCCGTCGCCTGCTCATACTCGGCAGCGTCTTCCTGCTCACCGTAGCAGGCTTCAGCCTCTTCGTCAAAGGGGCCACCTGGGAAGCCTATGCCGTTGCATTTATGCTGTGCATGCTTGTCTATATGGTCTACATGACGATAGTTGCTTTCAAAGGCAAGAAATTCCAGCACAACCCGAACGAGACTTTCATCAAGGCACTGCTCTACTGGGACGAACACAGAGAGGAGGCTTAACACTTTGCCATACTGGACTTTGAGAATCATCATTCCTATATTTTTGCTCTTCACCTTGTGCGGGTGCAATAATAAAGACGATTCCTTATCGTCACGAGCTCTGTCACAAGACGATATCACGGCAGCAAACACTCAGCAGTTCGACCCAGAACTGCTAGCTCTCATCCATCAGTATTCCGAGAACAATGAACGTCGGCAACAACTGGATGCCGAAATCAAGTACTACCTGGATCGTCACGACCCTCAGGACGAAGGCTTCGACATGGTGACACGCTATGCCCAGCAGGGAGACTCCTCAATGGCTGTCTATCTGCCCCAGGGACGTCTCACCATGGGCAGCAGCTTTCGACGGAGACCAGGGAAAGTGCTGATGAAGGACCAGTTGGGAAGGCTGATTATCGGACATATAGAAACAGACACATTAATAAGTGGTGTGCGCATTGACTCTACAGGCTTCTATGCTGGGCAGATGAACCGCCGGGGAGAAGCTTTCGGACACGGATTCTATCGCTCTGCTGACGGTACCTACTATGAGGGCTACTGGCAACACGACCAGCGAGAGGGATTCGGACTTAGCATCGGTCCAGGACATCTGAAGGTAGGAGCATGGCTGCGCAACCAGTTCCGAGGCGAGCACATGAGCTACCACAGCCAGCGTATCTATGGCATCGACATCTCACGCTATCAGCACGAGAAAGGACGACGGCAATTTCCCGTCAACTGGAACCGTCTGCGCATCTGGAACCTGGGCCGGCGTATCAGTCAGAGCCAGGTACTCGATGAAAAGGTTGACTATCCCGTCAGCTTTGTCTACATCAAAAGTACAGAGGGGGTAACGATAGAAAACCACTATTACCAGCAGGACGACCAGGCAGTTCGAAAACTGGGACTACCCGTAGGGGCCTACCACTTCTTTTCCACGAAGACACCATCTGAGGAGCAGGCACAACACTTTCTCAGCTATACGCGGTTCAGCAGTGGCGACCTGCCTCCGATGCTCGACATCGAACCTAGCGACAAGCAGATAGAAGATATGGGAGGTCCCCTATCGCTTTTCAATGCTATGCGCACCTGGCTTCGCATCGTGGAGCACAAGATAGGATGCCGGCCACTCATCTATGTCAACCAGCGGTTTGTCAATACCTATCTCCATCTGGCACCAGACCTCAAGGAAGGATACCATTTCTGGATAGCACGCTATGGAGAATACAAGCCCGACATACATCTCGACATCTGGCAGCTTAGCGGCGATGGACATGTCGATGGCATCATACCAGAGTGCGACCTCAACGTCTTCAATGGCTATCAGGGACAATGGGATGAGTTCTTGCGCACACAGACAATTCCATGATATAGGAATAAAACATCGCCTTTATCAGAATATTTCATGCTGAAAGTTTGGTGCTTTCGGCTTTTTTGAGTAATTTTGCACGCGCATTTTAGAGCAAAGACTTCAAACTAAATAAACATTACAACAATTATGAAGAAGTACAACTTCAATGCCGGTCCGTCGATGCTTCCACGTGAGGTCATCGAGGCAACAGCTCAACAGTGTTTAGACTTCAATGGCTCGGGTCTCTCCCTCATGGAGATCAGCCATCGTGCAAAGGACTTCCAGCCCGTCGTCGACGAGGCCGTAGCTCTGGTAAAAGAGCTGCTGCAGGTGCCAGAGGGCTACTCCGTCATATTCCTCGGTGGTGGTGCCAGTCTCGAATTCTGCATGATTCCCTACAACTTTCTCATCAAGAAGGCAGCATACCTGAACACTGGTGTTTGGGCAAAGAAAGCTATGAAGGAAGCCAAGCTTTTCGGTGAGGTGGTAGAAGTAGCTTCATCGGCCGATGCCAACTATACCTTTATTCCAAAAGGCTGGAGCGTTCCTGCTGATGCTGACTATCTGCACATCACAAGCAACAACACCATCTACGGAACTGAGATCCGTAAAGATCTCGACGTTCCCGTCAGACTGATTTCCGATATGTCGAGCGACATCTTCAGCAGACCCGTTGATGTGTCGAAATACGATGCCATCTATGCTGGAGCACAGAAGAACCTCGCTATGGCTGGCGTCACCATCATCATTCTGAAGGACGACGCACTGGGCAAGGCACCACGTCCCATCCCCACCATGCTCGACTATCGCACCCATGTCGACAAGGGATCGATGTTCAATACACCTCCTGTGGTACCCATCTACTGTGCCCTTGAAAACCTGCGCTGGATCAAGAAGCAGGGTGGCGTAGAGGCTATGGACAAGCTGGCCAAGCAGCGTGCAGAAATCGTCTATGGCGAAATAGACCGCAACAAGCTGTTCGTGGGAACTGCCAAGGAAGAGGACCGCTCGCTGATGAACATCTGCTTTGTCATGGCTCCTGAGTATCAGGAACTGGAGAAGGAGTTCCTAGACTTTGCTGTCAGCAAGGGTATGGTTGGCGTAAAGGGACACCGCTCTGTGGGTGGCTTCCGTGCTAGCTGCTACAATGCACAGACCATCGAAGGCTGCAATGCACTCGTTGCCTGCATGAAGGAATTTGAGAACAATCACTAAGAACCAAACACTGAGATACGGAGATACTGTTGCGACAAGCGTACGGTTTCTCTGTATCTCTGAGTTATTACAAAACGAAAAAAATGAAAGTATTAGTAGCAACAGAAAAACCCTTCGCAGCAGCAGCCGTTGAGGGTATCCGCAAGGAAGTAGAGGCAGCCGGCAACGAGCTCGTCCTGTTAGAGAAATATACTGACAAAGCCCAGCTGCTCGATGCAGTCAAGGACGCCGATGCACTGATCATCCGCTCTGACAAAGTCGATGCTGAGGTTCTCGATGCTGCAAAACAACTCAAGATCGTCGTTCGTGCCGGTGCTGGCTACGACAACATCGACCTCGCAGCAGCAACTGCTCATAAGGTAGTAGCAGAGAATACACCCGGACAGAATGCCAATGCCGTCGCAGAACTCGTTTTCGGACTGCTCGTCATGGCCGTTCGCAGCTTCTACAATGGCAAGAGCGGTAGCGAACTGCTGGGCAAGAAACTCGGAATCCTGGCATTTGGCAATGTAGGACGCAACGTAGCAAGAATAGCCAAAGGCTTCGGAATGGAAGTATATGCATACGATGCCTATTGCCCTGCTGAGGTGATCGAACAGGCTGGCGTCAAAGCCGTGGCCAATCAGGAAGCACTCTTCGAGCAGTGCGACGTGGTGTCTCTTCATATTCCTGCTACGGCAGAGACTAAGCAGAGCATCAACAAGGCTCTGGTGAACAAGATGAAGAAAGGTGGCATCCTCGTAAACACTGCCCGTAAGGAAGTGATCAACGAGCCCGAACTGATCGAGCTGATGGCTGAGAGACAGGACCTGAAGTATGTGACTGACATCATGCCCGAGGCTAACGATGAGTTCCTCAAATTCGAAGGACGCTATTTCAGCACTCCTAAGAAGATGGGTGCCCAGACGGCAGAGGCCAATATCAATGCCGGCATTGCAGCTGCCAAGCAGATCAATGCCTTCTTCAACGAAGGCTGCACACGCTTCCAGGTGAACAAGTAACTTCTTCATTTAGAAGTATCATCAACCATCTCGAGTAGGAGGAAAATGACGTGGGTCGTTTTCCTCCTACTGTATTTATAATGTGAGTTCGATCTAATAAAAGTGTCCAGAAGTTGTTGGAGTGAAATAATTCTTGACTTCAGCGGTTTTAACATTTCAGAGAGGTTGACTCTCTTGAAACCCCTATAAACAGGAAATTCTGCATGGTGACTTGGGTGACTCAGGAAATGCTATATAACGGTGATGACGATAGTGCTTTTGCCCTTGACT
>JAIKWS010000138.1 GCA_024684515.1 Prevotella sp. | reverse complement strand
GTACGCGAGCTGCTTGAAGAAAAGACAATGGCCCTGGCCAATGCAGTAAAGAACCTGATAGAAAGCACGCTGAAGAACGGCGACGGCAGTCCTGTGGAGTGTATCGTTGCCGATAGCACCATCGGACGTGTGGCCGAGAGTGCTGCCTGCGCAGAGAAATTCGAGCGCGAGGGTGTGGGGAGCTCCATCACCGTGACCAGCTGCTGGTGCTACGGTTCTGAGACTATGGATATGAACCCGCACTATCCGAAAGCCGTATGGGGCTTCAACGGTACGGAGCGTCCAGGAGCCGTCTATCTGGCTGCCGTGCTGGCTGCCCATGCCCAGAAAGGACTGCCCGCCTTTGGCATCTACGGACATGACGTGCAGGACCTGGACGACAATACGATACCTGCTGACGTGGCAGAGAAAATCCTGCGCTTTGCCAAGGCTGCACAGGCTGTAGCCACGATGCGCGGCAAGAGCTACCTGTCGCTGGGCAATACCTGTATGGGCATCGCCGGCTCTATCGTGGATGCCGACTTCCTACAGCACTATCTGGGCATGCGTACTGAATATGCAGACCTGGTGGAAATCCTGCGGCGTGCGGACTTCGGTATCTATGACCCAGAAGAGTTCAAGAAGGCCATGAAATGGGTGGAGCAGTATGCCAAGCCCAATGAGGGTCATGACTACAACGAGGAGCGTCCACTATTCCCCGGCACACCGATGACAACCTACAACGGCAAGGGCAAAGGCAAGACACGCGAGGAGAAAGACCAGGACTGGGAGTTCACCGTGAAATGCATGATGATTATCCGCGACCTGATGCATGGCAATCCGCGTCTGCTGGAGATGGGCTACAAGGAAGAGGCCAAGGGACATCATGCCATCGTGGGTGGCGTACAGGGACAGCGCCAGTGGACCGACTACAAACCGAATTTCGACTTCCCTGAGGCTATGATGTGTACATCGTTCGACTGGAACGGCATTCGCGAGGCTGACGTGCTGGCAACGGAGAACGACTCGCTGAACGGCATCGCCATGCTGTTCGGACATCTGCTGACCAATCGTGGTGTGATGTTCTCCGACATCCGTACCTACTGGAGTCCGGAAGCCGTGAAACGCGTCACGGGCAAGAGTCCTGAAGGACGTGCAGCGGGAGGTTTCATACATCTTATTAATAGTGGTGCCACCACCCTCGATGCCACCGGCGCCATGAGCGACGAGGATGGCAATCCCACCATGAAGGAGCCCTGGAACATGACACAGGATGATGTGGAAGCCTGTGCAAAAGCTACCAGCTGGATGCCTGCAGACCGTGACTATTTCCGCGGCGGTGGTTTCTCCAGCCATTTCCTCACCAGGGGCGGCATGCCAATGACCATGCTCAGAGTGAACAAGGTACAGGGACTGGGACCTGTGCTACAGCTGGCTGAGGGCTGGACGGTGGAACTGGATCCTGAAGTGAACAATATCCTCGACAAGCGTACCGATCCCACCTGGCCTACCACCTGGTTCGTGCCACGTCTGGACGCTACGAAGGATGCCTTCAAGGACGTATATAGCGTGATGAACAACTGGGGTGCCAACCACGGAGCCATCTGCTACGGACATGTGGGGGCAGACATCATCACCCTCTGCAGCATCCTGCGCATCCCTGTCTGTATGCATAACATCGCTGAGAGCGACATCTTCCGTCCTGCCGCCTGGAATGCGTTTGGCATGGACAAGGAAGGTGCCGACTACCGTGCCTGTCAGAACTTCGGACCTATCTACAAGTAAATGAAAGCGAAACTGATTGAGAAGAAATACCTCGTGACCTTCATCCTGGTCACGACGCTATTTGCCCTATGGGGTTTTGCCAACGACATCACAAACCCCATGGTGGCTGCCTTCCAGACGGTGATGGAGCTGTCGGCCACAAAGGCGTCGATGGTACAGTTTGCCTTCTACGGCGGCTATGCCACCATGGCCATTCCGGCAGCCCTGTTCATCCGCCGCTACAGCTACAAGGGAGGCATCCTGCTGGGACTGGCACTCTATGCCATCGGTGCCTTCCTCTTCATACCGGCTGCCGCACAGGAGAGTTTCTCGTTCTTCTGTCTGTCGCTGTATATCCTCACTTTCGGACTGGCATTCCTGGAGACGACCGCCAACCCGTTCATCCTCTCGCTGGGAGCCAAGGAGACCAGCACCCGCCGGCTGAACATGGCACAGGCCTTCAATCCCATGGGATCGCTCTGCGGCATGAGCGTGGCATCGCTCATCGTGCTGCCACAACTGTGGAGCGACCGTCGTGATGCTGCCGGACAGATTATCTTCTCTTCCCTATCGGAGGCAGAAAAGGCTGACATCCGCGTGCACGACCTGGCCATCATCCGCGATCCATACGTGGCTATTGGTCTGGTGGTGGTAATCATGTTCGTCATCATTGCCCTGACAAAGATGCCAAAGACGCAGAATGAGGAACTGAAAGCTCAAGGACAGAAGCATACTACCCGCCAGACGCTGAGCAACCTGTGGCACAACACCATCTACCGCGAGGGTGTGGTGACGCAGATGTTCTACGTGGCAGCACAAATCATGACCTGGACGTTTATCATCCAGTATGCTGACAACCTGGGCATCAACAAGGCTACCGCACAGATGTACAATATCGTAGCGATGTCGCTGTTCCTCTGCAGTCGTTTCATCTCCACCTTCCTGATGAAATATGTCAATAGCCGGCGACTACTGGCCATTTTCGGATGTGGAGCAGCACTCTGCTCGCTGGGAGCAATATCCATCGTGGGTATGGTAGGCCTCTATTGTCTGGTTGGCATCAGCTTCTTCATGTCGCTGATGTTCCCCACCATCTATGGCATTGCTCTGGAGGAGGTGGACAGCCAGGACACAACCCTTGGTGCAGCCTTCCTCGTGATGGCTATCGTGGGAGGTGCGCTGATGCCTCCCATGCAGGGAATGATAATCGACCAGCAGACCATCATGGGACATCCAGCCGTCAACGTTTCGTTCGTACTGCCGCTTCTCTGTTTCCTGATTATTATCTGCTACGGCTATCGCTCGTTCAAGAAGATGAAGAAGCAAGCCGTCAGCTAGCATCCAGTTCACTCATAGTGGGATTACGGCTCACTCTTAGTGAGATCACGGCTCACTCATAGTGGGATTACGGCTCACTCATAGTGGGATTACGGCTCACTCGAAACGGCATTAGCGCAGCAAGAGCACAAAACGATACCGGCCAGGAATCAACTTGACTCCTGGCCGGTATCTATTTGTCATGAAAATTATTCCTCCTTTAGGTCGAGCTTCAGCTGCAACTCTTCCAACTGCTTTGGATCGAGCTCGCCTGGCGCATCGAGCATCACATCGCGACCACTATTGTTCTTCGGGAAGGCAATACAGTCACGGATGCTGTCGAGACCTGCCATCAGACTGACGAAGCGGTCAAGACCGAAAGCCAGACCACCATGAGGAGGTGCTCCATACTTGAAGGCATTGATGAGGAAGCCAAACTGAGCCATCGCACGCTCGGGAGTGAAGCCCAGTATCTCGAACATCTTCTCCTGCAGCTTACCGTCGTGGATACGCAGGGAGCCGCCACCGACCTCAACGCCATTGCAGACGAAATCGTAGGCCACGGCACGTACCTTCTCTGGTGCAGTTTCGAGCAAGGGGATATCGTCGGGGTTGGGCAGGGTGAAAGGATGATGGGTAGCCATGAGACGCTGCTCTTCATCGCTCCACTCAAACAATGGGAAGTCTACAATCCAGAGGCACACGAACTTATCCTTATCACGCAGTCCCAGACGGTCGCCCATCTCAAGACGCAACGTGCAGAGCTGCACACGGGTCTTATTGGCATTGTCACCACTCAGTATCAGCACCAGGTCACCATCCTTGGCACCACAAGCCTCTTTCACCTGCTGCCAGACAGCGGGCTCGTAGAACTTGTCAATGCTCGACTTGACTGTACCATCGCTATTGAACTTCACATAGACCAAGCCCTTGGCACCCACCTGCGGACGCTTCACAAAGTCGGTCAGCTGGTCGAGTTGCTTGCGGGTATAGTCAGCAGCACCAGGAACACAGATGCCACCAATATAACTGGCATCGTTGAAGACAGAGAACGTGCCTGTCCCCTTCAGCTGGGGCATCAGCTCCACGAACTCCATGCCAAAGCGCAAGTCGGGTTTGTCAGAACCAAAGCGACGCATGGCCTCATGCCACGTCATACGCTGAAGCGGCGGCAGCTCGATACCTCGCACCTCCTTGAAGAGATGACGGGCCAGACTCTCGAAGACCTCGAGAATATCCTCCTGATCGACAAACGACATCTCGCAGTCTATCTGCGTGAACTCCGGCTGACGGTCGGCACGCAGGTCCTCATCGCGGAAACACTTGGCAATCTGGAAATAGCGGTCGAAGC
This sequence comes from Prevotella sp., assembly GCA_024684515.1. GTDB lineage: Bacteria > Bacteroidota > Bacteroidia > Bacteroidales > Bacteroidaceae > Prevotella. Next base: position 22,799 of record JAIKWS010000138.1, on the reverse strand, counting down.
CTGATACCATGAGCAACTGCTTCAGGGTCTGTGGACTCTGCGGCAGCGCATAGAACTGACCAGGATTCATGCGCGAGGGCACTACGAAGTCACGGGCTCCCTCAGGGGTGGAACCAATGAGTATGGGTGTCTCGACCTCGATAAACTGACGTGAGTCAAGGAAGTTACGGATCAGGATGGTCATACGGTGACGCAGTTCCAGATTCTTGCGCACAGCCTGACGACGGAGGTCCAGATAACGGTATTTCATACGGATATCATCACCGCCATCGGTCTGGTCCTCGATGGTGAAGGGAGGCGTCATACTCTCGCTGAGCACGTTCAGCTGTTTCACAAACACCTCAATATCGCCAGTAGGCATCTTCGGATTCTTTGACTGACGCTCACTCACCGTGCCCATCACCTGGATGCAAAACTCACGTCCCAGTTTGTTTGCACGCTCTGTCAGCGCAGCATCGTCACTCTCGTCAAACACCAGCTGCGTTATCCCATATCGGTCGCGAAGATCGACAAAAGTCATGCCGCCCATCTTGCGCACACGCTGTACCCATCCTGCTAGCGTCACCTGACTACCAGCATCAGCGAGCCGAAGCTCACCACATGTTTTACTTCTATACATTATTTATATATTATGTTTTCGGAATGCAAAGGTACAAAGAAGCCAGCAAAAAACAAAGAAAAAAAGCAGAAAAAGCATGGTTATATGAATTTTTGTTCGTATCTTTGCAAAAAATTAATCAGACATACTAAAACAATGAAACGAATCACTACTTTGTTGCTCTGCATAGCAGCAACTACTATGTCGGTGCAGGCTCAAACCAATTCTGAAGAAGTGCTAAAGGTAGCACGATGTGCCAATGATTATTTCATGCAGAAATATGAAGATCCTACCGTACCTACCAACTGGAAGCGGGTACGCCCAAGCAGTCTGTGGACACGTGCCGTATACTACGAGGGGCTGATGGCACTCTATGATATAGACCAGCAGCAACGCTATCTGGACTACACAGACAAATGGGCCAACTTCCACCAGTGGACACCTCGCAACGGCATCAAGACCTGTGATGCCGACGACCAGTGCTGCTCGCAGACCTATCTCATGAGGTACCAGCAGCAGAAAGAGGAGAAGATGATGGCTCCCACCAGGGAGAACCTTGACCAGCAGATGACGAAAGGAAGCCCCAAGGGTGGTGGCTCCATCTATGGATGGTGGACATGGATTGATGCCATCCAGATGGCTATGCCCATCTATATGCAGATGTACAAGCTGACAGGTGAGGCTAAATATCGTGACCACGGTATGAAAATGTACAGATGGAGCCGCAATGAATGTGGTGGAGGACTGTTCAACGTGAAGGAAGGACTATGGTGGCGAGATGCCGACTATGTGCCACCCTACAAGGAGCCCGATGGCAACCAGTGCTACTGGAGCAGAGGAAACGGATGGGTGTATGCCGCACTGGTTAGATGCATGAACGAACTGTCGCCCAAGGAGAAAGCCTACAAAGAACTGAAGAAAGACTTCCTGCTGATGAGCGAAGGACTGTTGAAATGCCAACGGGAAGACGGGTTCTGGAATCCCAGTCTGGTATCGTCCAACTATGCCATGCCTGAGACCAGCGGCACATCGCTGTTCCTCTATGGCATGGCCTGGGGCATACAGAAAGGATATCTGAAAGAAGAGGTGTACAAACCAGCCTGCGATAAAGCCTGGAAGGCAATGGCAGAACAGGCCGTTCATCCAGACGGATTCCTGGGATGGATGCAGGGAACAGGCAAAGACCCCTCTGCCGGACAGCCCCTGAGCTATACTCGCATTCCAGACTTTGAAGACTATGGGACAGGATGCTTCCTTTTGGGTGCTACAGAATATTACAAACTGCTTAAGTAATCTGAAAAGTTGCTTATATTAGCGCAAGTAATATTAAAAAAGATTAATTTATAGCACAAAAGAGAGGCTTTCCGTGCCGTAAGTTAAATTTTAGCAGTAATTTTGCGTCAGATAAATGAACAAAATAGTAAAAGACATGAAAAAACTATTACTCTTCTCATTATTGCTCATCTGCGGCATCACTACCGCAATGGCACAAAAACCTGCCGAAATCAAGTTCGACAAAGTAACTCACAATTTTGGTAAGTTCTCGGAAAAGGAACCCATCATGACTTGCACTTTCGCTTTCACTAACGTTGGCGAACAACCATTGGTTATCAACCAGGCAATGGCATCGTGCGGATGTACTGTACCCAACTACACCAAAGAACCTATCCAGCCAGGCAAGACAGGCGAGATCAAGGTTACCTATAACGGAACGGGAAAAGCACTTGGACATTTCAAGAAAAGCATTACCGTCAGAACAAACGGAGCGGTAGAAATCAGCAGACTCTATATAGAGGGGGACATGACTGAATAAACAAAACAGCTATACTCTGCGAAGAGGGTGTGCCATTTTTCTGGCACACCCTCTTTCCTTTTCTCACTCCACTAGATGTGGACACCATCATAAATGTTACTCATCCTGACAATCTATCAATGGTCTTATCTCTCGTTCAAAGATCTCCCGCTCTACAATCCTGTAGTGTGGATGGTATGCCTCACGATACTCAGGAGAGTGGCTGATGGCATATTTACCATCGTTGAGGATGCTGTCTATGAACTCCATATCCTCATGATAATAAGGCAGGGAAAGATTCATCAGTTCAATAGTTCCAATAATCTTGTGCCATCTGTCTCTCCAAGCCTCAACAGCAGGACGTCTTTCTGAGTTAGCACTACGCATAAAAGCATCAAGAAGAATATCCTCCGTCAGGATACCTTCCTTGACTGCCCTCAGGCTTACCCGAAAATACTGGCTGTCTATTCCACATGGCTCATAATACCAGGACATCAGATTGTCTAGGCTGGTGGTCTGAAGCTCTCTATCAAGGTACGCCTTAACACTTTGCCTGTCTGAAACCAGGTGCTCTGCTCCCATGAAGTCCTGGAAGCAGGATTTGTAGAGGTCAAGCAAACGAGATTTTGGATAGTTTTCCAGTTGTCTGTTGACAAATCCCTGTATGTCCTGGGCTTGAAGCATCAAAGCGGACATGAGGGCTGCGATGATGAAAAAGAGTTTCTTCATTCTCTGGTTTCTGAGACATTATTAGAGATGATTACTGACGACATGGACGTACAACCAATCGTGCCAGACGGATATCGTGCCGACATCGCTATGATTCATCTGATAAAGTTCATAAATGCCGGTCTCTCATTCCGCTGAGGAGCAGGATTGCCTTCAGCATGTATCTTCTGCAAGAGGAAAGCCATATTGGTTGCAAGGGTACGCATGGTCTGCATGCCCTCAGCATCGAGTTTCACCTCACCCTTCCCAGCCCCATAGGCGATGTTCCAATATTGCGAGGTCACCACAGGCATATTCATCATCTCGAACATCATGTTCATGGTCTGGAGTGTGGCAGTAGCCCCACCACGACGGCAGACTGCCAATGCCGCTGCTGGCTTGTTCTGTACCAGATGACCTGCGGAGAAGAATAGCCGTTGCATGAGAGATAGAATGCCACCGTTGGGCTGACCGTAATAGACGGGAGTGCCAACGATCAGCGCATCAGCAGTCGCCATCCTCTCTGTTATGACGGCACACATGTCATCATCGAACACACAGCCCTTAGCATCGTTTTGACGACAACCACCACAGTTGATGCACATGCGGACCGGCTTGCGACCAATCTGCACGATTTCCGACTCCACACCATGCTTCTGCAACTGTGTCTCTATCTCCTTCAAGCAGCAGAATGTATTGCCGTCCTGCCGTGGGCTACCATTAACCAGTAGGACCTTGCAAGTCTTTCCTGCACTAGTTCCGTTCAACATTGCCGCTACAGGTGATACGACAGCAGCTCCAGCTGCCGCCATTGTTGCTTTCTTGATAAAATCTCTTCTGTCCATATGTTTAGCTGTTGTATCATTCACAATTCGTTTCCTCGGCAAAAGTACAAAAAAATAGAGACTTTCGTCATATTTGCCCTAAGTTTTGTGATTATTTATAAAAAAATCAGGTATTTCTCTCATGGAGAACACCAAGATATTGATTGCAAGCTCAGGAATAGCAGTACGACTGTCAAAATCCACAATGAAACGTCACAAATCAGAACCATCGACGATTTTGAATGAAAATATACTAAAAATCAGGGATGACTCTTGGTAGACTCAAGGATTTATGTTACCTTTGGCCCTACGATGCAGACAACGAACTATTCTGGCCCCACAGAAGTGCGGGAACGCCACTTGATATTGGACGTGCTACGTGGACTGGCACTATTGGGCATTGCCTTGGCAAATTTCCCGGAATTTGCCCTATGGACGTTCCTCAGCGATGGTGAACAGGCCATGATGCCTACCGCAGGTGCCGACCGTGTGGTGCGCTATCTACAGTATCTGCTGGTCGATGGTAAGTTCTATACCATCTTCTCCCTTCTCTTTGGCATTGGCTTCTCTCTGATATTAGCACGGCATAGTCGCAGGCTTTTCATTCGTCGCATGCTGATACTTGTATGTATTGGCTTTCTCCATCTGATGTTCATCTGGAGTGGTGATATCCTGTTGCTCTATGCTATTGGTGGCTTGCTGCTGGCATTGTTGATTGGCATTCCTGACAAAGCGTTGCTAGCTACTGCCATTGCCCTGATTTTCATCCCCGTGGTGCTCGATGCCCTCACGGAGTTTGCTGGCATTGATTTTGCCGCACCCTTTTATGAAGCATGGTGGCGAAGTGCAACGGAACAAGGCATCACGGAAGACAATTTTGCCACGTGGCTACGCGATGCAGACAGCTACGGAGAGACATTCTCCTTTCTTATACAGGGTGCTCACGAGCGACTCTGGGAGTTTGTGAGTGGACATCGTCTGCCCAAGGTGCTCGGACTATTCATTCTTGGCTATCTGATAGGCAAACATCGTTTCTATGCCCGTCTGAAGGAGTTGCCCTTGAAACGTTTCCTGGGCATATCTCTCCTGATAGGACTCCCCACGTCTCTTTGCTACGCCTGGAGTGCCACCAAGGGCCATCCCTGGGGTATGACCATCCATTCGCTACTCTATGCCGTCAGTGTCATCCCAATGGCAGTCGTCTATATCACCGCTATCTGTATGTTCTACCTCAGAACAACCGATGCCCGTTATTCCCACTGGCTGGCTGCACCAGGACGGATGGCACTAACCAACTATATTTCGCAGTCGCCGATTGGCATTGTGCTGTTCTACGGCATCGGACTCGGCATGGGAACAACGTTCGGACTGGTGTATATCGAGCTGACTGCCCTGGCCGTATTTGCCCTTCAGATAATCTGTAGCAGTCTTTGGTTGCGTCATTTCCGTTTTGGTCCTCTGGAATGGCTTTGGCGCATGCTCACCTATGGCCGTTATTTCTCATTACGCCAAAAGGAATAGGAACACCCACATACTTCCTGCTCTACCACAATATGCGATAGACCCCTGTGTGTCCAAAGATGAGTCCTGGGCTGTCTTTGTTAAAAAAAAATCACTAGGAAGATTTTTCTCCTTAGAGGGGCAAAATTTGCTGCCTCACTAGGAAAAAAATTTTCTCTGGTTAGGGAAAAATAATTTCCTAGTGAGGCAGTTATATTTTGCTCTTATGGAACGGAGTCGTTATGTAAACTTTTTTCGGAACCTATCAGCCTCTTCCGACAATCTCCGTCCTACAATATTAGATTCTACTATTTCCGTCCTATTATATAAGTAATGTGTAAGAGCAGACGGAACAGCAACGGACCTGCAGTCAATCCCTATTTTGCATAAGCCACGGACCTGCAGTTATTTCCTATTTTGCATAAGCCACGGAACGAGTCTCCCTGATGACGGTGATCTTCACCTGACCAGGATAAGTCATCTCGTTCTGTATCTTCGAAGCTATCTGTCCGCTGAGTGCCTCTGTCTCGGCATCGTCCATCTTGTCTGCACCAACGATGACACGCAGCTCACGACCTGCCTGGATAGCATAGGTCTTGGTGACGCCAGGATAGCTCATAGCGATGGCCTCGAGGTCGTTCAGTCGCTTGATGTATGCCTCTACAATCTCACGACGGGCACCAGGACGGGCACCGCTGATGGCATCGCACACCTGTACGATAGGAGCCAGAAGTGTCTGCATCTCCATCTCATCATGGTGAGCACCTATGGCATTGCAGATATCGGGCTTCTCCTTGTACATCTCTGCAATCTTGGCACCATAGAGTGCATGAGGCATCTCGCTCTCCTCATCTGGCACCTTACCAATATCATGCAACAAGCCAGCACGTTTGGCCTTCTTCGGATTCAAGCCCAGCTCGGCAGCCATCACAGCACAGAGATTTGCCGTCTCTCGTGCATGCTGAAGCAGGTTCTGTCCATAACTGCTGCGATATTTCATCTTACCAATGATACGCACGAGTTCTGGATGCAATCCATGAATACCCAGGTCGATGGTAGTCCGCTTACCCGTTTCGATGATCTCATTATCGAGTTGCTTCTTGACTTTGTTCACCACCTCCTCGATGCGTGCAGGATGTATGCGTCCGTCAGCCACCAGTTGATGCAGGGCCAGACGGCAGGTCTCGCGACGTACAGGATCAAAGCCACTGATGACGATAGCCTCTGGCGTGTCGTCGACCACGATTTCCACGCCACAGGCAGCCTCCAGGGCACGTATGTTACGTCCCTCACGTCCTATGATGCGTCCCTTCACCTCGTCATTGTCGATATGGAACACCGAAACGCTGTTCTCGACAGCCGTCTCCGTAGCCACACGCTGAATGGTCTGAATGACAATCTTCTTGGCCTGGGCATTGGCATTGAGCTTAGCCTCGTCCATGATCTCATTCACATAGCTGGCAGCAGCGGTCTTAGCCTCGTCTTTCAGCGATTCTACCAACCGATTGCGTGCCTCCTCAGCACTCAGGCCAGAGAGTTCCTCCAGTTTCTCACGTTCCTTCTGCTGCATCTTCCCCAGTTCCTCCTGTTTCAGTAGCAGTGCCTTCTTCTCGTTCTCAATACGTTGCATCTGATTGTCGAGGTCGTTCTTGCGACGTCCCAGCTCTTCAGAACGCTGGTTGAGAGACATCTCCCGCTGCTTCAGCTTATTCTCGCTCTGCTGGATATGCTGGTTGCGTTGCTGCACCTCCTTCTCCAGTTCGCTTTTCTTGTTGAGGAACTTCTCTTTCACCTCAAGCAGTTTCTTCTCTTTGATGACTTCAGCCTCTTTGTTAGCCGTATCCATCATCTCATTGTATTTTCCCTTAATAACCTTAAGGAAGACAAAGTATCCGCAGGCCACACCAAGAATAAGTGCCGCTACGGCAATAATAATTGTTAGTACAGGACTCATAATGTTTTTATATATAATGTTAATATTCTCTCGTCACATCGGTATTCCGTGAGCCATGAAGCACCATGTTGCTGTCCTACTACTTCAGGGCATCCTCGATTTCAGAAGTCAGCTGTCGGAGAATATTATCGTATGGGGTTGTGTCGTTCTTGCCCAACTCCTTCTCATACCTCAGTGCAATCTCGATAAGTGTCATCAAGCCTATGGTATGATCACTCTTACGCCCCTTATAGACCTGTGCATAGGCCCCATAGCGCTCGGTGATGAGTTTGGCTGCCGCACGATAGTACACCTCATCCTCACGGTTGTGGAGCACCATCGCAATGTCTTCGTCATAGACATGCAACCTTATATTGAGTTTCTCTTTACTTTCTTCTGCCATCGCACATCACTTTTCGTCGCTCAGCACGGCAATGCATTTGTTGACACTTCGTATCAGTGTGGACAACCGCTCCTTGGCTCCCTCCAGGTCACCCTCGGTGATTTCCATCATACGTGCCATCTTCAGCGACTGGTAGTCATGCTCCTGCTGAGCGACCTTAGCCTTGAGCTGCGCTATTTGCCGCTCGTTCTCGTCCACCATAGCATACAAGTCCTTGTTCTCCTGTTTCAACTCGTTGAAGCGGAGAATCATCTGCCTGACACGTGTCTGGAACGTAGCTAAATCTTTCTCTCCTTGGGCCATGACCACATTTTTATCCTACAAAGGTAAGAAAAATACATGAAACGGCTCACCTTTGCTGATTTTTTTAATATTTATTAATCATTTATTATCCGTTTGTTGCGTCCGTTTCTCCTTTTTGGCCAGCATGACCACCCGATACACGAAGTCGGTAGCCCACTTCTCGGAAAAGTTCAACCGCTTGTTATATTCACGCACTGCCACCACGGTCTTGATGACGCCAGCATCCTTATAGTCATTCTTCGTATAGATGTCGTGAACGGTCTTCTCCGTCATGCCATAGATAGCCTTTCTGAAGAAGCTCGGCATGCGCAGCTTGAATTTCATCAGATTGCCCGTCAGCATCATCATGTCCTGGACGAAAGCCTGGAACTGATACAGGTAGGGCTGCACATCCTGCAACTTCCTGCAACGGCGGTTGATGCTCTGGTCGATCTCCTTGAAGAAAGAATCATCCATCTGGTACATCTCCTTCAGCATTTTCTTGCAGCGAGCTTTCTCCCCCACTCCCAGTCGTCCCTGCTGTGTAGGCACTTTCAGCGTCACCTTGAACGTGCGCAGATCAGGCAGTGCGGCCAGATTGGTGATATGAAGGTCGGCAGCTATCTCTGCCTGAAAATACACACGGATAAGCGTCATGAAATCCTCCATGCCGCCTATCTTCATTTCATTATCGGTCTGCTTGCGACCAAAGATTTTTCCGAATATTCCCATAACAATTTAAATAAATTGGTTGCAAAGGTACAAAATTAGTGTCATAAAGGATGGCCTTTTAACTCCTTTTAACTACCATAAATTCTTTTACTCCTTATTTATTCGTACCTTTGCACCCAAATTACGTAATTTTGACATGAAGGGTATTGTTTTAGCAGGTGGAAGCGGCACACGCCTCTACCCTATCACAAAGGGTATCAGCAAACAGTTGATTCCTATTTTTGACAAGCCGATGATCTACTATCCCATCTCGGCTCTTATGCTGGCGGGCATACGTGAGATACTGATTATCTCAACACCCTATGACCTGCCAGGGTTCCAACGACTGCTGGGTGACGGCAGCGAGCTGGGGGTGCACTTCGAGTATGCCGAGCAGCCATCGCCAGATGGTCTGGCACAGGCCTTTATCATTGGCGAACAGTTTATCGGAGATGACTGTGCGTGCCTGGTACTGGGCGATAACATCTTCTATGGCTCAGGATTTAGCGGACTGCTGCGCCAAAGCGTGGAAAACGCCGAGAAGCACGGACTGGCTACCGTGTTCGGATACTATGTGAACGACCCCGAGCGCTATGGCGTAGCGGAATTTGACGCCAGCGGCAACTGCCTCAGCATTGAGGAGAAGCCCGAGCATCCGAAATCCAACTATGCGGTGGTCGGTCTCTATTTCTATCCCAACAGTGTGGTGAACATCGCCAAGAACATCAAGCCCAGTGCCCGTGGCGAACTGGAGATTACAACCGTCAACCAAGAGTATCTGGCACAGAAGAAACTGAAGGTGCAGACACTGCAGCGAGGCTTCGCCTGGCTCGATACAGGCACACACGACTCACTGGCAGAAGCATCTACATTCATAGAGGTCATCGAGAAGCGACAGGGACTGAAGGTGGCCTGTCTGGAAGAAATAGCCTTCAAACGCGGATGGATAGACAGGCAAAAACTACAGGAGCTCGCCAAGCCCATGTTGAAGAACGGCTATGGCCAGTACCTTATGCAGTTGGCTAAAGAGGAATAACAAACACACATAATTAATAATTAATAATGAAAAAATCATTAATCACTTTTGTGCTGATGCTCTTCTTTTCGATAGACATCTTCGCACAAGGACTGAGCGACGAACAAGTGCTGAAAATCATTGCATCTGAGGTGAATGCAGGCAGGAGCGAAAGCCAGATCGTGACAAAACTTATTCAGAAAGGTGTCAATATCGAGCAGATCCGCCGTCTTCGCCAGCAGTATGACAAACAGATTTCCAACCGTGGTCTCTCTGGTGCTGCTGATGGTGCGGTCAGAATGGCTGCCGATCGCATGGAAGGAAATAGTGCCGACGGTAGTGCCTCACAAGAGCTCACTACAGCAAAGGCAGGTACTACGGGCGAGGTGTACAATAATGCACGTGAAGACGTTGCCGTCAGCGAGCGAGACGTAAAGGCCACACAGGGCACAGCCCCCGAAGTACAGGGCAAGCGTGTGTTTGGTAGAGACATCTTCAACCAGGCCAATCCCAGCTTCCAGCCCAATACCAACATGCCGATTCCTGATTCCTATGTCCTTGGCACGGGAGACCAGGTCGTAGTAGATATCTACGGAGCATCACAGGAGACGCTGGTACACACCATTTCGCCAGAAGGAACCATCACCGTAGCCGGATACGGACCTATCCACCTAAGCGGACTTTCCGTTGCTGCCGCACAGAGCAAGCTGAGAGCAACCATAGGCTCACGCTATCAAACCAGCAACATGCGTGTGACGGTGGGTAACACCCGTACCATACAGGTAAACATGATGGGTGAGGTGAAAGCCCCAGGAACATACCACCTCTCATCATTTGCCAACGTGTTCTATGCACTCTACAGGGCTGGTGGCGTCAGCTCCCTAGGAACCATGCGTAACATCGAAATCTATCGTAATGGCAAACTTGTTACCGTGGTCGACCTCTATAAGTTCATTCTTGAAGGCCGCCTGGCAGGAAACATCACCCTTCAGGACAATGACCTCATCAAGGTGCCTACCTACCAATGCATCGTTGGTATAACAGGAAATGTGAAACGACCCATGTTCTACGAGATGCGCAAGGATGAGACCGTGGCTACTCTTCTCGACTATGCAGGAGGATTCCTGGGCGATGCACACAAATCGTCAGTACGACTGGTGCGACAGACTGGCGAGCGCTATAAAATATATAATGTGAACGAGTTCGAGATGTCCACATTCAAAATCGACGATGGCGATGCCATCAGCGTTGATGGCATGATCAACCGTTTCGAGAATATGGTTGAGATCAAAGGTGCCGTCTTCCGTCCCGGACAGTTCCAGCTAGGTGGGAATGTCAATAGCGTGAAGACTCTGATCGAGGCTGCCGACGGACTGACCGAGGATGCCTATACCAGTCACGCTGTCGTACACCGACTCAAGGAAGACCGCACACTGATTGTGCTGCCTATCAACATACAGGGTATCATGGATGGAAGCACACCTGACTTCCCATTGCAGAATGAAGACGTCGTGTTCATTCCCACAGAGAAAGAACTACGTATGGAGCGCACCTACACCATTACTGGTCCTGTGATGAGTCCTGGTACCTATGAGTATGCCGACAACACCACCATTGAGGACCTGATCGTTATGGCTGGTGGACTGCGCGACGAGGCATCGCTGATGCGTGTGGAGGTAAGCCGTGTACTGCGCGACCCTATGGCTACTGAGAAGGTGGACCAATATGCAGAGAAATACCACTTCGACCTGAAAAACGGCCTCGTCATCGACAGTGAGCGCAAGTTCATCCTGGAGCCCTACGACCATGTGACCATCTACAGAAGCCCGGTATTCAACCAGGCACGCTTGATAACGGTAAGCGGTGAGGTGAACTGGGAAGGCACTATCGCTATGGAAAAGAAAGTGACACGTCTCAGTGATGTCATCGAGATGGCAGGAGGACTGACACCACATGCCTATATCAAGGGAGCCACCATGACAAGACGCATGAGCGAGGAAGAACGAGTACGTAGAGCAGCAACACTGGAAGCCGTGCGCCAACTGGTCACAGAAAGAGGCGACTCCGTCACCTATGCCAAGCTGGACCTAGACAACAACTATCCCGTGTATATCGACCTGGAAAAAGCTGTCAAGGACCCCAGTTCAGAGGCAAACATACAGCTACGCGAGGGTGACAGGATCTTTATACCAGAATACGACCCCATCGTGCGTGTATCCGGAGATGTGATGTTCCCCAACACACTTTTCTACGAATCGGGTAAGGACTACAAGTACTACGTCAACGAGGCTGGTGGTTTCGGACACCGTGTGAAGAAGTCAAAAACCTTCATCGTCTACCAGAACGGACGGGCTATGCTAACAAAGAAAGGAGCCAAGCCAGAGCCAGGATGTGAGATTGTAGTAGTCAGCAAGAAACGCAAGAAGCCTTGGAGCGTGACGGAAGTGGTTGGTGCCATGAGCGGTCTGACAAGCATTGCAACACTGATTTATGCTATATCCTTATTGAGTAGGAAGTAATCAACAACAGAAAAGAAAAGATTATGTCTGAAGAAAACAAAAACATCGCGGAAGAGCAGCAGGAGAAATCCATTGACTTCAAGAAAATATGGGAAGACCTGCGAAAGCATAAGAAGACATTTTACAAGGTGCTGCCCATCACTTTTGTGCTTGCAGCCATCTATAGTCTGAGCCTGCCCAATTTCTATAAATGTACCGTAAAGCTTTCTCCTGAAATGTCTACCAGTTCAAAGGGTTCTAGCGGACTGGCAGCATTGGCAAGTAATTTTGGTCTAAACTTTGGACAGAGTTTCGGAGGCATAGGAACAGAGGCCCTATTCCCCACCCTTTATCCAGACCTGATGAATTCTACTGATTTCAAGATCAGCCTGTTCCCCGTGCCCGTCACCCTCGAACCTAAGGAAGAAGGTGATACAGCACGTACCATGACCTACTATGACTACCTGAAAGACGAGCAGAAGGCTCCTTGGTGGAGCAAAGCCATTGGAGGTACCTTTAAGTTCATCTTTGGCCTATTCAAAAGCGAAGAGCCTATGGTAGAAAGGCCTTTCAATCCCTTCCGCCTGACAAAAGAGCAATCGCTCATCGTGGAAGCCCTGGAGAAAAACGTCGTTTGCGATGTGGACAAGAAGACGCTGGTTATCACTATTGAGGTCACAGACCAGGATCCACTTATCTGTGCTACCATCGCTGACTCTGTAAAGAATCGCTTGCAGAAATTCATTACCGATTACCGCACCAGCAAGGTTCGTGTCGACCTGGAGTTCAACAAGAAGATTTATGCAGAAGTCAAGGAGCGCTACGAAAAAGCCCGACAGGAGTATTCGGAGTATATGGATGCCAACCATGGAGTCATCCTCTATACTGTAAGACAGAAGCAGACGGACCTGGAGAACGAGATGCAGCTGCAATACAACGCATTCCAGCAGGTATCATCGGCATTGCTGCAAGCTGAAGCCAAGGTGCAGCAAGAGACACCGGCCTTCACCACACTGCAGAGTGCTACCGTGCCGGTGAAGAAAGCTGGTCCTAGCCGTGCGAAGATCTGTCTCGTATGGCTGTTCCTAGCCTTCCTGGGCACCTCGGTATGGCTGTTGCACAAAGAGGGAGACCTCAAACAGCTACTTGGATTAGGAGGCAATGAAGAAGAGAAATAGAATCTAGCAAAGAATAGAAGTTTACTTCAGGACCTATACCACAATCTTGTTTACATGACTAGCATGAGAACTGATTGGATGATGGTATAGGTTCTGATTTTTAGTAGAAAGAAATGTATAAGTTTAAACCATTACTAAAACAGACCCTTTGGGGAGGTGACAAGATTATCACCTTCAAACAACTCAATGAGCAGCTGGAGAATGTTGGCGAGAGCTGGGAAATCTCAGGTGTGCCAGGTGATGAAACCATTGTAGCTGAAGGTCCTATGATGGGGAAGACACTCAACGAGCTGGTGCATGAGCAGAAGGAAGCCTTGGTGGGCAAGGAGAACTACGAACGCTTCGGTGATGAGTTTCCCCTGCTCATCAAATTCATTGATGCCCGTCAGGACCTATCGATACAGGTGCATCCCAACGACGAAATAGCACACCGGCAAGGCAAGGAACGTGGAAAGACAGAGATGTGGTATGCATTAGAGTCCGAGCCTGGAGCACAGCTCTACAATGGGCTGAAACAGCAAATCACGCCAGAGCAATACAAAGAGAGAGTGGAGAATGACACCATCACTGAAGCACTGGCACGGTATGAAGTGCGAGAAGGTGACGTCTTCTTCATCCCTGCAGGCCGCATCCATGCCATTGGTGCCGGCTGCTTCGTAGCAGAGATTCAACAGACCAGCGATGTGACTTATCGCATCTACGACTTCAAACGTAAGGACAAGGATGGCAACTATCGACAGCTACATACACGTGAGGCAGCAGAATCGATTGACTATACGGTGCTACCCGACTATCGCACCAACTACATACCAGAGAAGAACATTGCGCAACAGGTTGTCAGCTGTCCTTATTTCACTACTGCCGTCTATGACCTCACCGAGCCTATGCAAATAGACTATTCCGACTTAGACTCCTTTGTCATCCTCATTGCAGTGAAAGGTGAAGGTTCTGTCACTGCAGGCAACGAAAAGACATCACTACATGCAGGAGAGACCCTTCTCTTGCCATCCACGACAAAAGAGGTCAAAGTGGAAGGAAACGTCAAGTTCCTGGAAACGTTCGTCTGACTATCCACAGCATCTTTTTGCTTAACATATAATCCCTTTCGTTGAACAATTTTCCCAATTGTTCAACGAAAGGTTACCTTTGCAATACAATAAAGGCATTGACTATGAAAAAATTATTGCTATTGACAATGGTATTGGCGGGGACGTTGGGAGCTATGGCTTACGATTATCCCTACCTGACTTTCAAATCTTCTGACGGAACGATGAAATCGGTATCCGTAGAATCACTTGTTATGACTTTCTCCAACGGGCAACTGGTTGCTGCTTCCTCTAGTGCAAACGATGCTTTTGTGCTCGCTGACTTAAGCAAAATGTATTTCTCACAAACAGATGAGACGACAGAAACCCAAGAACCCGTGGCTAATGGCCTTGCCTTCAGCAGTACAACAGCTACTGCCAAGATGGGAGAAACATTCGAGACACCCACACTGGAGAATCCCTACAACCTTGCGTTGACTTGGACCAGTAGTGACGAGGGGGTCGCAACAGTCGACCAGACAGGAGCCGTTACTCTTGTGGCAGCAGGAACGACTGTTATCACCGCAACATTTGCAGGAAATGACGACTACGAAGCTGGTTCGGTGAGCTACACACTGACTGTGGAAAAGGCTGATCCCGTGGCTAATGGCCTTGCCTTCAGCAGAACAACGGCTACTGCCAAGATAGGAGAGACATTCGAGACACCCACACTGGAGAATCCCTACAACCTTACGTTGACTTGGACCAGCAGTGATGAGGGGGTCGCTACAGTCGACCAAACAGCAGCCGTTACTCTTGTGGCAGCAGGAACGACTGTTATCACCGCAACATTTGCAGGAAATGACGACTACGAGGCAGGATCGGTGAGCTACACACTGACAGTGGAAAAGGCTGATCCAGGTTCCAATGGACTTTCATTTAGTGCTACCACAGCTACTGCTAAGATGGGAGAAGAATTTAATGAACCAGCGTTATCAAATCCATATAATCTGTCGCTATCTTGGACCAGTAGTGACGAGAGTATCGCTACAGTCGACCAGACAGGAGCCGTTACTCTTGTGGCAGCAGGAACGACTGTCATCACCGCAACATTTGCAGGAAATGACGACTACGAGGCTGGATCGGTGAGCTACACACTGACAGTGGAGAAGGCTGATCCAGGTTCCAATGGACTTTTATTTAGTGCTACCACAGCTACAGCTAAGATGGGAGAAGAATTTAATGAACCTGCGTTATCAAATCCATATAATCTGTCGCTATCTTGGACCAGCAGTGACGAGGGGGTCGCTACAGTCGACCAGACAGGAACCGTAACTCTTGTGGCAGCAGGAACGACTGTCATCACCGCAACATTTGCAGGAAATGACGACTACGAGGCAGGATCGGTGAGCTACACACTGACAGTGGAGAAGGCTGATCCCGTGGCTAATGGCCTTGCCTTCAGCAGCACTACAGCTACTGCCAAGATGGGAGAAACATTCGAGACACCCACTCTGGAGAATCCCTACAACCTTACGTTGACTTGGACCAGCAGTGATGAGGGTGTCGCTACAGTCGACCAGACAGGAGCCGTAACTCTTGTGGCAGCAGGAACGACTGTCATCACCGCAACATTTGCAGGAAATGACGACTATGAGGCAGGCTCTGTGAGCTACACACTGACAGTGGAGAAGGCTGATCCCGTGGCTAATGGCCTTGCCTTCAGCAGCACAACAGCTACTGCCAAGATGGGAGAATCATTCGAGACACCCACACTGGAGAATCCCTACAACCTTACATTGACTTGGACCAGTAGTGACGAGGGGGTCGCTACAGTCGACCAGACAGGAACCGTTACTCTTGTGGCAGCAGGAACGACTGTCATCACTGCAGCATTTGCAGGAAATGACGACTATGAGGCTGGATCGGTGAGCTACACACTGACAGTGGAAGAAGCAGTCATCAACAGCATCCCAGGCATGAACACCCATACGAATGAAGTACTCATCTACAACCTCTCTGGCAAGTACTTAGGTCGCTATGACAGCCTACAGAAAGCCACTGCCGCTCTTCCCAATGGTGTATACATTATTAATATAGCAGGTGAAAACAAGAAAATCTCCATAAGAAAATGAAAAAAATATTTGCAACACTTTTTGCTGTCCTGCTCACCACGCTAGCAGATGCACAGACGATGAATGTCGTTGTTGGCAATGTGACCTACCAATTCCCTGCCACGCAGACTGGCGAGATGACCTATAGCAACGGTACCTCCCTGACCATTATGAACAAAGTCTTCAGTACCAGCGACATCACTCAGATTTACATCGACAACACAGAGGTTACTGACAATCTGGTACAGGTGAATTACAGCAACAGCTCGGCATCTGTTACAGTCGCTGGCAACGTTGCACAGTACGTCACCCCAACCATCAGTGGAGCACATGTCACCATAGCCCAGAGCAATACGGATGCTGTGAATGACGACGAAATCACCTACCAGCTCAGTGGCACCACGACAGATGGTGAGTTTTCACTCTCTGGCTCGTACAAATGTACTGTCTCCCTGGCGGGTATCACCCTGACGAACCCCAGTGGTGCTGCCATCAACATCACCAACAAGAAACGTATCCAGCTGAGTGCCAAGAGTGGAACGGAAAACACACTAACAGACGGAACAGGAGGTGATCAGAAAGGATGTGTCTACAGCAAGGGACAACTGCAGCTGCAGGGTAAAGGCACCCTGAACGTTTATGGCAATACTGCTCATGCCATCAAGAGTGCCGACTATATCTCGATCAAGAACCTGACACTGAACATCAAGTCTGCCGCCAGCGATGGCATCAACTGCAATGGCTACTTCCTCATGAAGAGCGGCACCGTGACTATCAATGATGTGACGGACGATGGTGTACAGGTAGACCTGGATGGTACCACCTCTACAGGTGAGACGACAGACCATGAGGACGAGGATTCCGGCAACATCTATATCGAGGACGGCACACTCACCATCACTGCTGCCGGCACAGCAGCCAAATGTATGAAGAGCGAGGGCGATATTCTGGTGAGTGGTGGAAACACGACTCTTAACGCACAGGGAGCCATTGACTTAAGCGATACCTCCGACCCCTCATATACAGCTGCTTTCAAGGCTGATGGCAACTTCAGTCAGAGTGGTGGCGATATCACCATCAACGTGACAGGTGGAGCAGGACGAGGCATTGCCGTAGACGGTACTCTGTCCACGACAGCAGGAAATACTGGCTCACTGACTATCACCAACAGCGGTGCCACCAGCTCGGGCAGTAGCTATTTCTGTTCGGCAAAGGGTATGAAGGCTGGTGTCATCAACCTCAATGGCGGTACCATCGACGTCACTATGAGTGGGGCTGCCAGCAAGGGCATCAAAGCAGACAGTGATGACGGCAGTGGCAACATGACCATCAGCGGGGGCACCATCACAGTGACCACTAAGGGTGCAGGAGCTACAGACTCAACAGAGAAAGACGGCAAGGGCTGTGCAGGTCTGGATGCAGATGGCGATATGACCATCAGTGGTGGTACCATCACCCTGAAATCGACAGGATCGGGTGGTAAAGGTCTGAAGTGTGACGGAGTGCTGACAGTAGACGACGGCACTATCACAGCTACAGCCTCAGGCTCTAACTACAGCTCTGGCAGCTATTCAGCATCAGCAAAGGCCATCAAGGCAGGTACGAAGACAGGCAGTAGCTCTGGACGTAATGCCAACTATACCTATTCGGGCGGCATGGTCTTCAATGGCGGAACAGTCATCGCCAGTGCTTCTTCACACGAAGCCATCGAGAGCAAGAACACCATCGTGGTGAATGGTGGCTATATCTATGCCTACTCCTCTGACGATGCCATCAACTCTGGCAGTGACTTCACCATCAATGATGGCTACGTGATGGGCAACTCAACAGGCAATGACGGACTGGATGCCAACGGCAATTTCTATATCAAGGGAGGCAACGTCTTTGCCGTAGGCACCTCATCGCCAGAAGTAGGCATCGATGCCAATACGGAACAGCAATACAAGCTCTATGTCACTGGTGGAAACATCGTAGCCATTGGTGGACTGGAGAGTGGCAGTTCACTTTCGCAGACCTGCTATCAGGCCAACAGCTACAGCAAGGGCACTTGGTATGGCCTCTACTCTGGCAGCACACTGGTATTCGCATTCAAAGTGCCTTCCAACAGCAAGATGGGTACGCCAATGGTTGTATCCACCTCAGGCTCCACAGCCCTGAAGAGCGGTATCACCACGAGTGGTGGCACCAGCATCTGGAATGGTTTTGGCACCATCAACACCACAGCCAGCGGAGGCAGCTCCGTCAGTCTCTCTTCCTACACTGGAGGTAGTGGCGGTGGTGGCGGAGGTGGCGGCGGTGGACACCACTGGTAAGCATCCTAGCGTTTCCTCTCACAAAAGAGGGAACGCTTTTTTCGACTGCTCGCAAGGATTTAAGAGCAATCATATACCTCTGCAAATAGCTCAAGAAAATGCTCCCCAAGGTTCATGTGCCAATGAACATATGTTCGTAGCCCGATGAACATATGTTCGTAGCCCGATGAACATATGTTATTTGCCCGATGAACATATGTTCGTTAGCCAATGGACATATGTTCGTTAGCCAATGGACCTACGGTTCGAAAAAAACACCCAATGGAAGCCACTAAACAGCAACATGCTTTCCTTGGCGGACAACACCAAAAGCAAAGCATCAGAATGTAAAATCTTTTCAAATTCCAAGACTACGCACTATTTCTCCCTCACACAGGAAAATTATTTTCCTAACTAGGAAAAAATATTTTCCTAACTAGGGAAAAATATTTCTCTAGTGATAGCGCAAAAACGCCATTATTATTGGACTTTCCCTTTGTAAAAGTTTTTTGTCATTACTGCCAGATGAGTTCTCGTTGATGCTTCACACAGGGCACGAACGATTTCTGACGATGGAGAAGCGACAGGACAAAACAGAAAATAGTCCTTTTGGTTCCATTTAACGATCTTTATGCAGAAAAAAAATTAATTTGAGATAAAGATCCTCTATATTTGTAATTGAATGTAATACGAAAGCAAATAATGGAAGAACCCATGAAGATTGAACTGAGAACGGAACATGAAATGCTCGCACTATACAAGTTGCCAGCATACCAACAACTAAATGCCTATTACGGACAAGAGTCCTTGTTCAGCATTCTGGGCTAGAATAGAAGACGGAATGGTGCCAATAGCCCATAAAGACAATCTGCAGGTATCCCAATCGCGAGACACCTGCAGAATTTATATCTGAAATAACACGACGTTATCTCTTTCTTTCACAAAAAACAGGAATAGTGAGACTGACTTGCCTTGCTTAGGAAATTCGTCCTGGCTTAGAACTTTGCCATCTTGATGGCAACCACAGCACACTCGTCACCCTTGTTGCCCAGTCGTCCACCTGAACGGTCCTTGGCTTGCTGCACATCGTTGGTGGTCAGCAGTCCAAAGACGACAGGAATGCTACTTGTGGCATTCAGCCGTGCGATGCCCTCTGTGACACCCTGGCAGATATAGTCGAAATGAGGAGTCTCACCACGAATGACACTACCCAGGATGATGACTGCATCATAGCCATCGTTGAGTGTCATCTGATGAGCACCATAGATGAGCTCAAACGATCCAGGCACCGTCTTCACGTGGATATTCTCAGGCAGAGCACCATGTTTCTCCAAGGTAGAAACACAGCCGTCGAGCAGAGCTCCTGTGATGTCAGGATTCCACTCGGCGACAACGATGCCGAAAATCATGTTCGAGGCATCGGGAACTCGTGTGATATCGTAGTCAGAGAGATTTCTGGTAGCCATTGCTTACTCGCTGACACGCTCAATATACTCGTCAATCATCTCCACATGGGGTGACGACTGCGACATGCTCTGCATGCCCTTCACCTTCTGATAGAGCTTGAGGGCATCGGCTTTCTTTCCCTGTCCCTCCAGAATCTCACCAGCCTGGATGTAGTAGATTGGCGACATCAGGATGTTGTCGGCCTTCTCAGCAGCCTTAGTCAGTGTGCTCACTGCCTTGTCGAGCTGGTTGACATGTGCATAGGCATTGCCCAGGGCTCCCAGTGCTGCTGGCGAGATGAGATAGTCATCAACATCGTCAAACTTCTCAAGATACTTCACGGCATCCTCCCACTTGTCCATGTGGGCATAGCAGAGTCCGGCATATAGATTGGCGAGGTTGCCAGCCTTGGTAGAAGAATATTCATCAGCAATCTTCAGGAATCCCATTGCGGTGCCTGTGCTGTCGCCATTGAGAGCCTGCTCGAAGAGCTTCGAATCAAACATAGTAGTTGACTGCTGCAACTGGCTCATACCCAGCTGCATGCTCAGCTCAGGAGTAGCCATTGCTGTCTGAGCCTCTTTCAGCTGACCCTTCTTGTGGTTGTTGTAGAAGATGATGCCACAAATAATGACGATGAGTGCCACCACGGCTCCGATGATAGCATTCTTGTACTTGAGGAAGAACTCCTCGTGCTTGCTCTGTGCCGGCTGTGTCTCAGGGGCACCCTGTGTAATGATTTTTTTTGCCATTTCTATTGTTATTCTTTACTTTTATTTCAGTCAAGGACGTTTTGCGGGCGCAAAATTACTGAAAATCTTGCAGATATTGAAATTTATTTGGGACTTTTTTTGTTTTTAACGACGAAAAGCAGTAAATTTGCAGAAAATTTATGGTTTTAGAGCAACTATCCGTCGTCAACTACAAAAATATAGCGGAGGCCACACTGAGTTTCTCGCCAAAGTTCAATTGCTTCATCGGCAACAATGGGGCAGGCAAGACCAATGTGCTTGACGCTATTTATTTCCTGTCCTTCTGCCACTCGTCCAGTACCACTCAGGACTCGCTGGTGATCCGCCACGAGCAGGATTTCTTCATGCTCGAAGGCACCTATAGCGATTTCAATATCTACTGTGGCATGAAACGGGGTTCGAAGAAGCATTTCAAGCGTTCGGGCAAGGAATACAAACGTCTCTCTGAGCATATCGGACTGATTCCCATCGTCAGTGTGTCGCCTGCCGACACATTATTAATCGAAGGTGGCAGCGAGGAGCGACGACGGCTGATGGATCAGGTGATAGCACAGCAAGACAACCAGTATATAGATGCCCTGAACCGCTACAACAAAGCCCTGCAACAACGCAACGTGCTGTTGCGTGACGAGGAGCACGAGCCCGATGCGGCACTGATGGAACTGCTGGAAGAGGAGATGGCCAGACAGGGAGAGTTCGTCTCTGGCAAACGTAGTGAGCTGGTGGTGCAGCTTACCCCTCTGTTGCAACAGTTCTACAACACGATGTCCGATGGACGAGAGCAGGTATCGCTGGGCTATGTGTCTCATTGTCAGCGTGGTCCACTGCTCAATGTCATCCAGCGTGACCGTATGAAAGACCGTGCCGTGGGCTACTCGCTACATGGCATCCATCGTGACGACCTGGAGATACTGCTAGATGGACACCCCATGCGCAGGGAGGGCAGTCAGGGACAGCTCAAGACGTTTGTCATCGCACTGAAACTGGCACAGTACGAACTGCTGGCAACTCCCCGCACCACAGGAGTCCCCCACCCGCTCCCATTGCTACTGCTAGACGACATTTTCGACAAGCTAGATGCCACCCGCGTGGAACAGATCATCCGGCTGGTGGCCAGTCAGCAGTTTGGGCAGATTTTCATTACCGATACCAATCGCGACCACCTGGATCAGATCCTCTCTCATGGACAGTTCGACTACAAGCTGTTCAACGTTGAGAATGGTGAGATTGTCAATAAATCATCATAGCCACAAAACACAGAGAAATGTTCAAACGCAGAGAACAACCCGTCAGTCTCCTCATCCTTCGCAACCTGCGTGTGTTTGGACTGGAGACGCCACTATTGCAGAAGCGACTCATCGAGTCGTGGCCAGAGGTGGCAGGAGCAGCCATTGCCCGCTACACCACCAGCCTGCACATCCAGAACCAGACACTCTATGTACGTCTCAGCGTGCCTGCCCTGCGTGCTGATCTCAGCATGCAGCGTCATGCCTTCGTACAACGCCTGAACCAGCATGTTGGTGCACAAGTCATCGCTGATATCCGATTTAACTAACTACACATCTTATATACCCAAAATCCGCAGAAGTTTTTTTAATGCGTAATATTGGGACATGAACTCAATGGATTGCCCACACAACTGCAGTGAGTAATAATATTTTACAAGATATAGCACTTGGGCGCACAATTCCCCCTTTCCCCAAAATCGCTTTGGCGGCTTGAATGTCCC
>JAIKWS010000127.1 GCA_024684515.1 Prevotella sp. | reverse complement strand
CTGGTCGTTGCGGTTGAAGTTAGCGTCCTTGATGACGAAGGTGGCATTCACAGGAGCAGCCTCAGTGGCTGTTGCCAGTTCTGCCAGACGATCGGCATAGGTCATCACCTTCCACTGTGCAGCCTCTCCGGCTTCGGCAACCAGAGCTGTCTCGTTGTTGTCGCCAACAGCCAGGAACTGTGTGCCGTCGCTGAGTGTGAAGATACCGTCACCAACATTTTCGATAGTCCAGCCGTAGGCGGCAGCATCAACGAAGAGGTTACTGCCCAGGAAGTGGCTGGTAGCATTATTGGCCACCTGCGAGTCGAGGGTGTACTTGCCATCCTCGGCCTTTGCTGCGGTGAAGTCAAGACCAGTCTCGTTGACGATAGAGCGTGTGCCCCAGCTGTGTCCGGCAGCGAGGAACTTGCCTGTAGCCACGTTCTGGAAGTAGTAGGTGCCGTCGGCCAGCTCTTCTTTCTCCTCAGGAGTGTTAACCATATAATATTTCATGGCGTTGGCTACGGTACCATCATTATTGATGAGCACAGCCACTACAGCCACTTTCTCCCTATCGATGGAATTCAGCAGGATCTGCTTGGTAGGCATTTTCAGTGTATAGGTATTGGTCACAATCTCGCCAACCCCCACTTTGCCAGGAGCAGTAGCCTTGTTGGAGCCGCCCTCGATGGATGTTGCCAGACAGACGTCGTTGAACACCACACTGTAGCTTGATCCTGCATTGGCGAGGAATGCCAGGTCGGCAGGCAGTCCTGTCTGTCCGTTATAGTAGTTGGACTGTAGCCAGCTGCTCTCAGGTCCTATCAGGCTATCAGCAATCAGCATATACTCAATCTTATATTCACCATCGGCGATACCTTCGATGGTTGCCGTAGCCTTGATTTCTGTGAAGTCCTCATTCCATTCTCCCTTTACGTCGACAGCTACGATTGCAGGAAGTGTGAGCTGTTCCTCGCAGTTACTGATGACGTCCGAACCCGTACCGTAATAAGGGTCTGTGCCTATGCCATAGAAGCGGTTTATATCACAGCTGGGAGCACTAGAGAACGGTAGTGTGTAGCGGCTGCTGGGAAGATACATGGGGTCTGTTGAGTTGTAGCCGTGATAGCCGATGCCGATGAACTGACTGCCATACTTCTTGCGCATCTTCTCCATGCCTACCAGTCCGCGTGGGCACCAGCCGCAGCCAGTACCTGTGAACTCTTCGACCACCAGTGCAGGCTTGACGATTTTGGAGAGGGTATTGATGGTGATGTTAGCAGAACCATCGGTTGTAGCCTCGTTATCAACACCGTTGGCCTTTGTGAACTTGATGGTACGCTCGCTGCTGCCTGGCTGTTCGTCGCCCACGACCTTGATGGTCTTGATGGCTGTGAATCCGTAGTTCAGTGGTTTGTCAAGGGTTATGTGGGTTTCTGCCGATGCTACCCCCTTGTTGATGATGGTGTAGTCAATTTCGCTCAGAGGCTCAGAACCCAGGTTTGTGATGGCCATCTGTACATCTCCTTCTTTGTTGACCTCGATGAAGGCCCCCTCAGAGCCAGCAGGAGACGCTGCATTCTGGTAGGGGAACTCACCCTCGATGAGTACCTGCAGGAACAGACGTCCGTCTCCGAACTGCGACCATTCAGAAAAGCTCCTGGAAGTCTTCATGAGGAAGCTATTGGGCATAGCGTCGCCCGATATGCATATAGGATATTTATCTTCCTCGGTCTCAAGCTTGCTGATGGTAAAGGTGTATCCGATGTAGATGCCATTGCTGCCAATGGTGTGGCCTTCAGTCAGTGCCACTTCGTTGATGCCCTGCTCCACATTGCTCAGCGAAACGAGTTCCACCGTGTTGTTCTTGTTGACACTTCCTGGAAGATCGTTTGCCAGCCATACCTTTGCATACTTGATGTTTTTGGCATAGTTTGCAAATCGGATAGCCTTGATGGTTTTTCCTGCTACAGCGGGATTAGTTCCAGGCACATAGATAGCCAGATTGTAGCTTTCAGCCACCCCGGTGCCTACTGACGTCATCTCGTCGTCAGCATCGGTATAGCCCCACCATAGTTGGTTTGCTTCTGGCTCGATGGTAGCATTCATAGCCGTCAGTGCCTTTTTGGGGGCTTTCGAGCTGTGCTTGATACCCTGAGCCTGCACATTCACGATTCCTGCCACAGCAAGAATCATCATGAGTAGAGTTTTTTTCATGTTGTTGCGTGTTATTAGTTAAAAAATTCTTTTGATTGTCTTTCCATTGGACAGCTTGACGATATTGAGCCCCTTTGCTGGAGCCATTATATGTTGTCCGCGTACATTATAATATTGCTGGGGTTCAGCATCCTCTGTCGTCATATTGCCGATATGTGCCGACTGAGCATCGTAGACAAACTTTACAGTCACCTTGGGTCCATAGGCGATGACCTCGCTGCCGGGATTCTCAATAGTACGTCCGAATACAGTCTTCTTGACGATGTCGAACAGATGTATCTGCAGTGTGGCTGTCCACGTGGCATATTGTCCCTGCTGTGGCAGCCATTCCGTCTGGATATTCATGTCGTAATCGTCCTCGACAATGCTTTTTGAGGAATAGCCGGTCTCTGCAATCAGCATACAGTTGCCAAAGGCACATGTTGAGAAGTCAGCTACTTTTCCGTATTCATCGTTGATGACAGGCTTTTGGTCGATGTTCTCATACATGGATACGGCAGCCTTGACACCAGCTACGTTTTTCACCTTCAGAGGAACCACCATCTGTCCTTCGGCATTGATGGCGTTGACAACGATCTCCGTGCCGTCAGGAACTACATTCCCTAAGGTGTCAGTGAACACAAAGGTCTGATCCACCGTTTGTGCCCCAGCAGTAGCCACTAGGGCAAGAGCAGAAATTAATAGTGTAAAAATTCTCTTCATAAGCAATTATTTATTTGTTGTTTCTATTCGTTTGCTGATAGGGTCAATGCCCTTTTTGTGGCTTGTACCACTCCCTCGTCGTTGTACACGAAGGCCACGATGACCAGGTTCTCAGGTTTCCATGCAGAGGAAAGACTGATGTTGTATTCAAACTCCTTGTTATCTGCAAAGCCTCCCACGCTGACATCCTCGCCCCAAGTGCCGTTGACTGCCGAGCGCAGCACATGATTGTGTACATAGTCGGTAATATGGACACCCATGCTGTCCTGTTCTGCCACGATGGCATCTTCTGTCACCCATACCTGCAACTTGCCACTGACCTGTGTCTCGCTGGTGGCAATCACCTTCACGTGGATGTCGGCTTTGTCGAGTTCAGCTTCTTCTTGCCTTGCCTTCACACGGATGTCGAGTGGGGCAGGGGAAACATCTTCGAGTATCGACTGCACAGCCATTGTCCAGATAGTCTTGTCGAAGACCACGCCATCGCCACCATCCATACGGCTGATCAGTCCTGCTGGCTTGAACTCGATCTTCCAGTTTTTAAAATAGGTATTGCCCAGTTCTGTTCCCAGTCCTTGTGGTTCCATGATTCCCTGTTGCTGCGAGTGGATGGCTACAGGTACGAGTCGTGAGCCATACGATCGCATCAGTTCGTGTATGATTTTCGTGGCATCAGGGCAGTTGGGGCATTTCTGTCCCGTATGGTCCTCGATCAGCAGTGTTCGCTTCACCTCCTGCACAGGAGCATCGTAGAGGCTATCGGGGTCATATTCGACAGGCTCGTCAACGGCTTCTGTAAATCGGTCGACTACTACCATTTGCTCGTCCTCGTCAATATGCGAACAGGCAAAGAGGGCAATAGTCATGCCGCAGGCAATCGTACACTGGGTAAATATATTCGTAATAGATTTCATCTTCATGCTTGCCTAAAAGTTATAGTTATAACTGAACGTGAAACCCTTCAGTGCAGGTATCCAACGGCATACTCCGCCTGAGCAGTTGTAGCCAGCTCTGGTGCGTCCATAGCCTGCTTGCAGACGGTGGGAACCGATGTTGTAGGTGATGAGTCCCTGATAGTAGTGATGGTGGGTGTTGTCGTCATACTGTTCCGGATCGCTGTCGCCACAGTTCCACATGTCGCTCAGGGTGAACATCCAGTGGGGTGCCAGTGACAGCTCAGCCAGTGCAAACGCCCAGTCACCCTGGTCCTGGCTGGTTGACAGGTACTGGGCCTCGACACGGAGGATGGCCTTGGGCGACAACTGATACTTGCCATCAGCCACGAAGATGTCGCTGTGTATCATGCCTCCGTGCCCCTCGATCTGTGTCTTGTTGTAGCGTTGGTTCATGTACATCAGGTTCAGCTTGAAATCCTTCGACAGCTTTCTCGACAGCTGGATGTCCAGGTCCTGATAGTAGGTTTGGTCACCCCATTTGAAGAATTTCGAGGTGAAGCCGTCAGTGCCCGCCAGGTCGGTTGTGCCGGCGATGGCATTGTGGTTGATGCCATCTGCGAATTGTCTGTCGATGGCACGCACATAGCTGTAGTTCACCTTCAGGTTCATGCCGTATTTGCCACCGATAAGTGTCTTGCGCTTGAAGTTGTATCCCAGTTCGGCCTGATAGGCCCATTCGCCATCCACCAGCTGTGTGGCATAGGGGTAGAGGGCTGCCAGTGCGTAGGTCTGATCCTGCGTGAAGGCTGGCAAGTGGTTGATGGCACTCGAGGTGCCGATGACACGACGGTTGCTCTTGAATGCCATATCCTCAGAGCGCTTGGCTTGTAGCAACAGGCTGAGGCCCTTGCGGGAATAGCTGGTAGAGAGCATGGCCACATTGCCTTTATGAAAGATGTATCCATTGGAAAACGTGGGGTCGTCGGTCTTCTGTGCATATTCGCCCAGCAGGGAGAAATTGCCAGTGTTGAAGCTCAGTCGTGCATCCCAGGCATTCACATATCGGGGCTGGTTCATCTTGTAGGTTGTGGTGGTCTTGGTGTGAGCCACTGGATCTTCCTCCACAGTGATGCTGTAGAACTCGTCAGGGTCCTCGTGCTTGTTCACCCACGATGCTCCAACCATCAGTGTGGTGCCTTTCTGCTGCAAGGATGGTATCCAGTCGCTCAGTGTCAGTTCCAGGTCGGCACCGCTAATCCAGGCCTTGTTGAGCTCCCAGTAGCAGCGTTGCTTGCCACCCAGTGCCTTCAGGGTCATGCCCTTCATGGGCTTCAGCACCAGTCGTCCTCCCAGTAGTGAATTGTCGATGCCTAGAGAGCGTTCTTCATAGGTACGGAAGATGAAACCTGAGCCAAACTGCTCGTAGAACGTTCCTGCCGTTAGTTCCGCCACCTGTCCCAGTCGGCCCGTCACATAGAAGTTAGGTACACCCCATCCCTTGAAATCGTATTCGAAACCTGGCATGGGATGCTCTAGATATTCCAGTCGTGCACCAGCATCAAAATACTTGTGCTGCAGATGCAGGTCGACATAGGTATTCGTGAGGAAATTCTCTTCCTTCTCGGCTCCTATGTCTTCGTCTTCCTGTGGCAGCAGCATGTCACTCTGTACGCTTCCAGACAGTACCATCTGGGCTTTTGCTGAACTTACGAACAGGATGCAGGCAATGATGATGAAAACTTTGCGCATGTATATTCTTCCGATTTTTATTTCGTGGCAGCAGCACAAAGTTCACGTACCTTCTCAATCAACTCCTGTTCGGCACCGTCGGTATATCCATTGTGCTTGTAGACAATCTGTCCCTTGCCATCAACGATGAGCACGTAGGGAATCATCTGTATGCCCAGTGCCCGCTTGAAGTCGCTGTTGGGGTCTAGCAGTACGTCGTACTCCCATCCGTGGTTGTCTACCAGCGGCTTCACCTTGTTGATGTTCTGTGCCTGGTCGATACTCACTGCAAAGATCTTCACTCCTGTCTCTTCCTGCCATTCCTCATACACCTCGGCAATGGCGTCCAGCTCGCGGTTGCATGGCTTGCACCAGGTGGCAAAGAAGTCGATGATAAACGGTTTGCCGTCGTTTTTCAACTCGGCAGTATTCACGGTCTTGCCGTTGATATCCTTCAGTGAAACACTGGGCAACTGTGCAAAAGCAGTGCAAACAAAGGCCATCATTGCGGCCAGGAAAAACATTTTCTTCATACGTAATTCGTCTTGACGTTAAAATAATCTGCAAATTTACGATTTTTTCTTCAAATAGCAAAGAAAATGAGGAGAAAAGTGGCTATTTGAAAAAAACGAAGGATTTGTGGAGGTAGGTATTATGGTTTTTGAGGTCTCGACGTTTCACTTCCTGACAATCGCGATATAGGATGGCGAAACGATGATTTTGTTGAGAATTTTCCTTTTTGGAATCTGGCCCTCTAGAAGCCCTATGGGAGTGCGTTTTTGCTACATAGTTAGGAAAAAATATTTCCCTCACTAGGAAAAAAGTTTTTTGTAACGATGCAGCCAGAACCCCATCCTGATCCAGGTATCAAGGTGTAATAAAAAATTACTAACGACGTCATAGCTGGCCGGCCTCGACCATCAGCACCACTCGTTCTGTGAGTTTGTCTACGCCATCAGGGTTGTAGCCTTTCTTCAGCGATGCTCCAAACATCCATGCGAAGGCTTGCCACATCCCCGCTCTTACAGGGCCAATGAACGCCTGTATGGCTTCGTAGGCTGTGCTGTTGCATTCGCGGTCCACAAGCTTTATCAGCAGTTTTCCCTGCGAGAAGGTGAGCTTCTTCATCTTTGGCTTGTATTCCTTCACCACGGCCTCTTCCACCCGTTTGAGGTGCTCGTCACGTTCTTTCTGTGAAGGTATCGTTTCTACGAATTCTGCTGTTTCGATGAGGATCTGCCGCACTTCCTTTGCCAGTGGCAGCACCTTCTTGACGTTTTTCACCAGTCTGGTGTATGCCCGCTGCTGGCGTTTGTTCTTGAAGGTGGGCTCTGGATAGACGTACACATTCTGCATCTCCATATACTGGATGGTATCACCATCGACCAGTGTCTTGCTAATCTTCACCAAGGGCACGAAGGCAGGGTCGTCAGTATTCTGAGCTGACGCCATGATGAATGGCGTCAGCATCAGAGAGAGTAGAATGAGTGTTCGTCTCATGCCATGCTATTTGTCGGCAGAGAGCAGCCAGTCGCCATCCTTCTTCAGCATTTTCATGCTGTTGTTTTCCTCGCTGCCGTCTTCGTAGGTCACTTTCAAGGTGACGGTAGCCTTGCCAGCTTCCTCGTCAATGTCCTTGTCGACGATTTCCCACTCTTTCATGCCACCTTTCTGATCCAGCTGTTGTCCCAGCTTTTCCAGCATGGCCGACATGGATTCCTTCTGCTGGTCTGTAGCATTAGTCAGGCTCATGTAGCCCTTGAAGTCTTTTTTCGCAAGGTACTTCACGGCAGCTTCAGCCACACCTTCTGGTGTGTTTTCGTGTCCGCCACAACTTGTCAGCATTGCCATCATCATCAGGCACATGCTCAATACAGCAATAATTTTTTTCATCATTTTGAAAGTTTTAAGGGGTTAATAAACTAAAATTGTATTAAGGGTTTAAGAAATTCCGATTCATGGATGTCTGATGGGAACACACAGTCGGTCTGCATGGTGGGCAGGTTGATATGGTGCCCTCGTCCCTCTACGATGTCTACTCCTGCCCTGCTGAATGCATAGGCTACGAGCTCGGTGCAATAGAGTCGTGTGGTATCGAGGTCGTCATAGTCGTGGTCAAATAGTGTATGCCGCTGGTATGCCTGCCAGGCCACTTTGGCTGCCCGTTGTGCTACCACTGAGTCCTGTGGACGGCATACCTCGCCAATCGTTGTGAACTCGGTGGAGAAGAATCGCTCAGGACGGTCTGCTTTTACGCGATCGGGATCTCCCTCAAAATCGGGTTCTCCAGGCACAGCATGGCAGATGAGACGTTGTCCGCACGAGTCTACCACGATGCCTGTGTGCGAGTAGTTGCCCTCTCTGTCGGCTACCAGTACCACCTGGCTAGTGAAGCCTTCGCCTCTACGGAATACGACATCCCCCGGCTGCAATTCCACACTGTCAGGCAACAGGCAATAGTCAGCTTTGGACTTCTTCTGGCGTGTCTGCTGTCCGCAGGCTGCCAACATGCCTGTCAGCAGTACCATTAGAAGTAAGGTGGTGTGGTCGATGTGCATAAGCGGCAGTGTATATTATTCGGTGAAAAGTACTTGTACCAGCGTCTGTCCCACAGCTTTCAGGGTGGCACTGTCGATATGCTGCATGTCATCGTTGACAGTATGCCATGTAGGTCCAAACGAACTCTCCTGACACTCAGGATAATAGGGGATGATGTCGATGCATGGAATCTTGGCCACTTCATTCACTGGCCCATGATCGTCTGTGATGGCACCACCTTCTTCTTTGGGGAAATAGCTGCTGTAGCCCGCAATCTCGGCAGCTCGCCATACACGGTCTACCACCTGTGGGGCATAATAGCGTGAATAGCTCTCCTGATAGAATCGGGCTTGCTGACCACCCACCATGTCGAGCAGAATGCCATATCGAGGCTTATAGCCAGTCTTATGCAGATGGCTGGCCCAATACTGAGCTCCCAGAGCCCAGGAGTCTGGTTGCCCATCGTCACCCCAGTCCTCGGCATCGAAGCAGATGAAATCGATACCCACCTTCAGGCTGTCGATGCTCAGCAGACGGGCCAGTTCCAGCATCACGGCTACACCGCTGGCACCATCGTTGGCACCCATCACGGGTTTCTTGTGGTTGTCTGGATTGGGATCATTGTCGGCCCAGGGCCTGCAATCCCAGTGTGCACAGAGCATGATACGATCCTGCAGGTCAGGACGATAGCTGGCAATGATATTGTTCGATAGCAGAGAGGTACCATCGAAGCCTTTTAGGGGCACCCGTTGTTCTGTGATCTGCATGCCGTAGTTGCGGAAGCGGTCAACGATCCACTGTCCGCACTGTTCATGGCTCTTGCTGTTCATCGTGCGAGGGCCGAAGCTGCACTGTTTTTCGCAGAAGGCATAGGCAGAATCAGCAGAGAAGGCAATGCTGACAGGTGCTGGCTGTGGCTTCTCGGCCCTGGTTGTCGATTCTGTGGAACTATTCTTTGAGCCTCCGCAACCCATGATGGTCAGGGCTGCCAGTAGGAAGATATTCGTAGGTTTCATGATTGTCCTTTTCTTTGTACTTGGTTCATAACACGCAGGAAGTTGCCTCCCCATATCTTGCAGATGTCATCCTCCTGATAGCGTTGCATCAGCAGATGTCGTGTGAAGTTCATCATTTCGCTGGCATCTGCCAGTCCTGTTACTCCTCCATCGCCATCGAAGTCGGTGCCCAGGCCAACATGGTCTATACCCATCACCTTGATGGCGTGGTCTAGATGTTCCAAAGCATCGAGAATCGAGGGTGTGGTGGCATGACCACAGCATGGCTGGCCCTCAGCACGTAGGAATCCTGGGTAGAGGGTGATCTGACAGACACCCCCCTTGCTGGCTAGTGCCCGCATCTGGTCGTCAGTCAGGTTTCGCGGATGATCGCAGAGGGCACGACATGAAGAGTGGCTGCATACGATAGGCATTGAGGAGATGTCGAGTGCGTCATAGAAACTATTCTCGTTTGCATGACTCAGGTCGACCATGATGCCCAGCCTGTTCATCTCGCCAATGACTTTGGCTCCGAACTCACTCACACCGCCATGAGTCTGGGAACCCTTTGCTGAGTCGCAAATATCGTTGTCGCCATTGTGGCACAGGGTGATGTAGACAATGCCACGTTGTGCGAAATGCTCTATATTGGCAAGGTTGCCTTCTAGTGCCAACCCGTTTTCGATGCCCAGCATGATGCTCTTGCACTTCTTCTCATGGTGGTTGACGATGAGTTCGGCAGGACTGCAGGCCTTGGCTATCTGTCCGTTTGCCGACTGGATGATTGCTTCAATCTTGTCGAAGATAAGGTCGGCATACGCCTTGGGACCTGTCACATCGAAGGCCACCTTCTGCCTGAAGGTCTCGCCAGGCTTGGGTTGTGGCAGATAGGCCACCATGATCGTTGCTGCCAGTCTGCCCTCAGTCATCTTGGGCAAACTGACAAGTATGCGTTCGTCTCTCTTCAGGAAATCGATGCCCTGAGGGAAGAACATGGGAGTGTCACAATGGGTGTCGAGGGTGACGTGGTGGCAGTGGAAAGCCTTTGCCCTTTTGTAGCGAAGTGCCTCTTCTGTCAGCCATTGGAATAGTGGCTGGCCATCGGCAGCCATGCATTCTGGATGCCATTGCACACCTAGCACAGGTTTGTGCTCGCAACTCTCTACGGCCTCTATGATGCCGTCAGGAGCAGTGGCTACCGTGTGCAGACGTGAGCCGGGATTGCTTACTGCCTGATGATGGAAACTGTTGACTGCCTTTCGGATAGCTGTTGCTGGTGCTTCACTGTCAGCATACAAGGTGTGAAGTATACTGCCTGGCTCGATGCTAATGGTATGAGTGGCTACATGTCTGTCTGCATCCTGCGAATGCTTGATGGCAGTGCTGATGTGCTGTGCTACCTTGCCTCCCAGGGCTACTGCCATCGTCTGAATACCTCTGCAGATCCCAAGGATTGGCATCGTACGATTGAAAGCCAGACGGGTGATAAGCAGTTCTGGTAGATCCCGCTCATCGTTGATGCCCCCCAAGTTGGGTTCTGGCTCCTCATCCATGAAAAGCGGATTGATATCAGCACCTCCTGTCAGCAATAGGCCATCGAGCTGATCCAGGGTGTGCATGATGAGTGACTGATTGCTAAGTGGAGGCAGCACCACGGGTATGGCTCCTGCTGTTGCCACCTGTTTATAGTAGCCCTCGGCCAACTTGGCAGTATGATCGCCATAGTTGGCTGTGATACCTATGACGGGCTTGTCTCCTTTTGGCGGAAAGTGGTCATAGGCCTCTATCATTAGCTTCTGTATGCTGAGATGATCGCTCATGCCTCGTCTGATTCTGCAAATTTTACGGGAATCTCACGTTTGATATTCTGTTCTAGCGAGATGAGGGTTTCAGTGGCCACTACACCAGGAATCTCCTGCAGTTGTCCGTTAAGCAGATGCATCAGTTGCTCGTTGTCACGGGCATAGAGCTTCACCAGCATGGTGTAGGGACCTGTGGTGAAATGGCATTCTACCACTTCAGGAATCAATTCCAGTCGCTTCACCACATCTTTATACATAGATCCTCTTTCAAGGGTGATACCCACATAGGTGCAGGTACGATAGCCCAGGGAACGGGGGTTGACATCGAAGCCGCTACCAGTGATGACTCCATTGTCAATGAGTCGTTGCACACGAAGATGGATGGCTGCTCGCGACACACCACATTCTGCTGCGACATCCTTAAACGGAATACGAGCATTTTTCGACAGAATGCTAAGTATTCTCTTGTCCAAATTGTCCATTTTTTCCATTTTGCTGCTTTTAGGATTGCGATTTGTCAGCAAAATTAAACAAAAAAAGTGGAATACAAAAACATTTTGCGAAAAAAATGGTGAGGAAGGGAAGAGAAGGGGTAAAAGGGTGAAGTCGGAATGGGGAATTTATGGTATGGATAGGATGGGGCAGGACAGCATTGGTAGGACAGCATTGGTAGGCCAGCATTGGTAGGCCAGCTTGTGGGAGGCCAACTTGTGGTAGGCCAGCTAGAGGGGATTGCAGTGTGAGGTCAGCTTGTGGGAGGACTGCTGGGGGAGAAAAAGGAGAGAAGCAAAACTTCTCTCCACCAGGTTGAAAATGGTTGTATCTTCTATTCAATACCTACCAGTTCGACATCAAAGATGAGTGCCGAATACGGAGGGATGTTTCCTGTCTGCCGTTCGCCATAAGCCAGTTCCTGTGGGATGAAGAGTCTCCATTTCGAACCAACGGGCATCATGGTTAGTGCCTCTGTCCATCCTCGTATGACTTGTGTAGGCTGGAAGCTCACAGGTTCTGTGCCATGCTTGGAAGAAGCATCGAAAACCGTTCCGTCGATGAGACGTCCTTCGTAGTGGACCTTCACCTTGTCAGTGCGTTGTGGCACCTTGCCTTCACCTTTTACGAGAACCTTATATTGTAGTCCACTAGGGGTGGTGATGACACCTTCCTCCTGAGCATTTCTGGCCAGGAAGTCACGTCCAGGCTTTGACAGTCGCTCTTTGCGTGCCTGCTGGTTGTACAGTTGCTTTTGTTTGAAGAACTCTTCTGCTTTAGCGGCTGTAAATATGGTAGAATCACCATTTAACGCATCAGCAAAGCCACGGAAGAGGGTGCTGTCGATAATGCCATCAGGTGTTTCTTCAAAGTCTTTTTTCATACGGGGCAGCATGCCTTGTTTTACCTGCTCAGCAATCTGACGTCCTGCTCTGCGAGCCATCTCTCGTGGGTCGTTCGTGTCGTTGACAGTCTCGTTGAAACCCTTCACAAAGTCAGCCATGTAGGCAGTGTCTACCTTCATCTGCTGTTGTAGGTAGTCCACGAGTCCGATGGTTAGTGTCATGCCTCCGGCATAGCTCATCGAGTCGCTGCCTGTCGTCAGCACGACAGGTGCCAGCGTCTCCACTATTGCGACTTGTTTCTTCTGCTTCTTCTTCTTGGCAGCTTCGGCAGTGTTAAAAGAAGCACCCGCCACCAAGGCAGCGAGTGCTAATACATATACATTCTTCATGAGTGCAATGTCTTACTGGAGGATGTCAAGCAGTTCAATCTTGAAGATAAGTGCAGAATAGGGCTTGATCTTGTCCTGCTCCTGAGGACCATAGGCGAGCTCCTGAGGGATGTAAACCTCGAACTCAGAACCTACAGGCATGAGCTGCAGCACCTCTGTCCATCCTGCGATGACCTGGTTAAGGCCGAACTGTGCAGGCTGGTTGCGGTCGTAAGACGAGTCAAACTTGGTGCCATCGATGAGGTGACCTTCATAGTTGACGCTGACAAAGCTGAATGCTGTTGGCTTCTCGCCATCACCCATCTTCACCACTTTGTACTGT
This sequence comes from Prevotella sp., assembly GCA_024684515.1. Classification (GTDB taxonomy): domain Bacteria; phylum Bacteroidota; class Bacteroidia; order Bacteroidales; family Bacteroidaceae; genus Prevotella. The sequence continues at coordinate 12,229 of JAIKWS010000127.1, read as the reverse complement.
AGTCCGCTAGCAGTGGTCTGCACACCTTCCTTGCTCTTGTTGTCTGCCAGGAACTTCTCGCCTGCAGCCTTGTTGGCAGCAAACTTCTCGGCATTCTCCTTGTCGAGCTTTGCCCACTGCTCAGCCTTCTGGCGATCGTTCTCTTCTTTCTGCTTAGCCATGCGGATTTGCTGCTGAGCCTGCTGGAAAATCTTCTGGATGCTGTCGGCCTGCTCTTTGGTCATCTTGGTTTCCTTACCAGTGATTGTTCCCACGAAGGCAGCGAGCAGATCTCCCTTCGAGAGGGTCTTGGTTGAGTCATCACCCAGGAACTGGCGTGTCATGTTTGGCAGGATGTTAGACTTGATGGCCGATCCTACCTGGATACCTGCGTAGTAGGCAGTGTTCTTCTTGTCGTCGCCAGCAGAGGCAGCCTCGTTCAGACCCTTGATGAAGTCGTTGACATATGCCGAGTCAACGCCAAACTGCTCTGTCAGTACGTTGTAGTCCTTGAACTCAGTACCCAGTGCGATACCAGCTGCGTAGCTCAGTGAGTCGATGTCAGTCTTCAGATTTGCTGATGGAGTACCAGCTCCGCCGCATGAAGTCAGTGTGGCGGCTGCGATGGCCATTGCGGCCACGAAAGTAATTTTTTTCATTGTTTAAATGTTTTAAGATATGTATGATAAGTTAATGTTATTTCTTTATGTCAAGTAGCTCGATCTTGAAGATCAGTGTGGCAAAGGGCTTGATAAGCTCGCCAACTTCCTCAGCACCATAGGCGAGGTTCTGGGGGATGTAGACTTCCCAGGTAGAGCCCACAGGCATGAGTTGCAGCACTTCTGTCCATCCGTCGATGACCTCGCCCAGGCCGAGTTCCATGGGTGTTCCCCGTTCGTATGACGAGTCGTATACCGTACCGTCAATCAGACGGCCCTCGTAGTTCACGATGACCTTGTCGGAAATCGTGGGCTTGGGGCCATTGCCTTGTGTGAGTACTTTATACTGCAGTCCACTGGCTGTGGTCTGAACACCGTCCCTGGTTTTGTTCTCTGCGAGGAACTTTTCGCCTGCTGTCTTGTTGTCTATGAACTTCTCTGTTGTGGTGGTCAGCTGCTGACGTTCCATACAGGCATCGGCCTGTGCTAGTGTCAGCAGTGTCTTGCCACCTCGCTGGGCATCGCAGAATCCGGCCATCACCAGATCGGTGTCGACTTGCTTGTCGGCATCGTTGGCAAAGAGCTGTGTGTTGTAATAAGGCAGACGGTGCTTCTCCAGGAAATCGCCAGCGATGACACCTGCCCAGTAGTTCAGTTTTTCTTTGTTGTCCAGCGACCGCTCGCCTTCACGTATGCCTTCAACGAATACTTTTTGGTCAGCATCTTTCAGTCCGAACAACTCTTCCAGCACATGATTCTTCAAAATGGTATTGGCAAGATGTACGCCAAGTGCATTTCCTAGCTGACTTGCATCCTGACTCCTTTCCATCGAGCTGATGAGTGCTTCGGCCTCAGAGGCTGTTATGCCTCCGTTGCCACCTTCGTAAGCAGTGATGAAGGTATTGAAGACCGCAGATAGGTTCACGCTGGAAGCACCATCGCCACCATAGCATTTCATGTTGACGGCCCGCACCATGTCTGCAATCTGGATGGCTGTATGTACACCCACCATTGTTGTCAGCTTCGTCTTGTCATCGCCAGTGTTAACACCTTCGGCTACACCTTTGATGAAGACCTCGCGATAGGCCGAGTCCGTCAGCTGTGGCAGTTTAGCGCTTATCTTGTAATCCTGGGCAATGCTGACGCCCACGGCATAGCTTAGCGAGTCCTTTGCCGATGTCAGCTGGGCATTGCCGTGACCCATGCCGCCGGCACACGATGCCAGCAGCAATATCATCAGGCTTACTGCCACGAGGTTTGTGAATCGCTTCATTCGCTTAGAGTACTTCTATCAGTTCCACATCGAAGATCAGTGTGGCAAAGGGTGGAATCATCTGTCCTGCCCCTCCTTCGCCGTAGGCCAGACGATAGGGTATGAAGAAGCGGTACTTGCCTCCTTCCTGCATCAGCTGCAGTCCTTCTGTCCATCCGGCGATGACCTGCTGCAGTCCGAAGACGGCAGGCTCGCCACGTTGTACACTGCTGTCAAACACGGTGCCGTCGAGCAGGAATCCCTCATAGTGGCACTTCACAGAGTCCTTGGCGGTAGGACGCTTGCCGTTGCCTTCTTGCAGCACCTGGTACTGCAGGCCGCTGGCAGTGGTGATCACACCGTCTTTCTTCCCGTTCTCAGCCAGATATTTCTCGCCTTCCTCCTTGGCAGCCTTTCCTTTGGCAGCCTGGTCGGCACGCATCTTCTCTTCCTTCTTCTGGAAATAGTCCGTCACCAGTTGCTGGGCCTCGCGGTGCGACACCTTCAGCTCACGACCTTCGAGGACGTCACGAATCGACTGTGCAAAATCGTCAATATTCAGGTCTGCTCCTGCACCCATCTGAGCCAGTTGCTGACCAATGCCCAACCCAAGGGCATAACTCAGTTTATCCATTGCTTTCTCTAATTAAATAATGTCTACGATACAAAAATCGTGCAAAATTAGCAATTATTTCTGACTTTAGCCCTATATTTCACAAAAAATCGCTATTTTTGCACCGATTTAATAAAATTTTGCATGAATTCTTCTATCAGGTCAAGAAAGACGTTATGGTTGCTCTTAGCATTGCTACTACTGGCGATGCCCAGTTGTGACAAGTTGGAAGACTGCGACTTGACTGCCGAAGCCATCGTGGGGCGATGGGCATTTACCTATAAGACCTCCCAGCAGCTGGATTTCGAACTGTCATACAAGTATGTCACTTTCCTGGCCGATGGTACCTGCACCTTGGCCTATCAGGACGGGCACCTCGATGGTACCTATCGTGCCAGTGAGGCTGTCATCAGAATAGAAGGTACCCTCGAAGACGGACAGAAACAGGTCATGCTCTGGAAAGTCGTTTCCATGTCACCTTACACGATTGTTACTGACTATGATTTGCAACTGAATGATGGTCAGATTGTTGACGTCAGGGTAACCCTCGAGCGTCTTTAGGTTCACTGAATGTGCAATTCAAGTCTGTTTGCCTGGAAAATGAAACGTATTGAAGTTGTTGCAGCCATCATCCACGATCAGCAGGGGAGAATCTTTGCCACCCAGCGTGGCTATGGCGATATGAAGGACGGATGGGAGTTCCCTGGGGGTAAGATGGAGCCTGGCGAGACTCCTGAGCAGGCTCTGAGGCGTGAGATATGGGAAGAGCTCAGGACACATATTGTCATCGAGCGATGGGTGTACACCGTAGAATGGGACTATCCAAAATTTCATCTTACCATGCATTGCTTCTGGTGCAACATTGAGGGGGGACAGCCTGTGCTGACAGAGCATGAGGCAGCACGATGGCTTGAGGCTTCACAGATCGATGACGTCGACTGGTTGCCTGCCGACAGGGAGGTGGTAGACCATTTGAAAGGCTCCCTATAGTTATAATATGTATAATGCGATGGCTGCACAGGCCTCGGCATCTGCCAGTGCATGATGATGTCGGGTGAGGTCGTAGCCACAGGCAGCAGCCACCGTTTGCAGCTGATGGTTGGGAAGGGAATGCCCGAATTGTCGACGTGATGCCGTCAATGTATCATAAAACAAGTAGTCGGGATAATCCATCTGATAGACCCTGAACACGGCTTTCAGACATCCTTCGTCAAAACGGGCATTGTGGGCGACGAATGGGATGTTGGCTTCCGGTGGGAAAATCATGCCGATATGCTCTTCCACCCGCTTCCATACTTCTGGGAAAATCGGGGCATCGGCAGTATCTGCTGCTGATAGCCCGTGTACACGCTGGCAGAAATAGCTGTAATAGTCTGGCTCAGGATTGATAAGGCTGTAGAACGAATCAGCCACCATGCCATTCTGCACGATGACGACACCCACCGAACAAACACTGCTTGGGTGCTCGTTGGCAGTCTCGAAATCTATGGCTACAAAATCTCTAAGCATGTTGCAAAGGTACGATAAAGCGAGGACAAAACAAAATAAAACAAAGAGTTTTAATTTTTTTTTTGTCGAGCGAAAGTACCTTCGGCTTTTGCCAAAGGTACGATAAAGCGAGGACAAAACAAAATAGGACTGAGTTTATTTTTTTGTCGATCTTAGGACAATCAGTTCGTTTGTAAAATGAAGTAAAATTTTCCCTACTAGTAAGCTGTTTATTTCTAACTAGGGATTTTTTTCCTAACTAGGAAAATATTTTTCCCTAACTAGGGAATTTTCTGCTCTCGAGCCAAATAATTATTTTTTGAGGGAATTCGAAGAAGGTCTATTTCGAAATTCATTGTCTGGAGAAATCTGTCCGTTATCTTGGAGGCATGCTCTGGAAGTGTCGAGTGATCCTTACTTGTAAGAAAAAAATCATGCTGAGGATGATGGCTACCTTGTAGGGTGCCGTTGTATCTCCGCCAAATAGTAATTTTGACAGGGGCATGACAATTAGTGGAGACAAAAACTGACCAAGATAGAGGGCAGCAGAGAGCAAGGGCATCACTGTGGTCGCCGAGTTCTTGCCACCTTTGATGCTCGCAATGGTATTGAGGTAGGGAACACCAACGCCATTGGCGATGCCAATCATGGCAGATCCTAGCACAATCATTGCGACGGACGAATGCAAGTAGAATAGATAGCCCAATAGGAAAAATAGCGGGGCAAAATACTTGATGGGTTGACGGAAGATATGCATCAGTGGACCAAAGAGCAGTCCTACGATGAATGCAACAACGTCGAGTCCTACCATGATAAAGGTGACGGCTTCGGCTGAGAGGGTGGTCTGTTGTCGTACGATAATGGCAAAATTGGTAGGGAAGATGAAGAATATCATCATCAGTAGAAACATGCCTACTACAGAAGGGTGGAATTTCAGCAACTGACGAGGCTGAAATGGGATGCCGCGTTTGTTGGCGGAGCTTAGTTGTTCGTTGGGAAGCCAGAGCCATACCATTACCGTTGCTATCAGGCCCATCAGGTAGACAAGGAAGGCATAGTTCCATTGAATGGTGGCCAGTAGGCCCGCCAGTAGTGTGGCTATCACACCGCCCATCTGGTTCATGGCGGCAGAAAGTCCCATGAGCGATGCTTGTTTCTCCGGAGGAAAATAGTGGGACAGCAGACCTGTGGATAAGGGCATGATGAGGCCTACGCTAATTCCTAACAGTGCACGTAGCAATAGCAATATGTAGATGTCGTCAGTCAGGAAACATCCAGCACCCGTGGCCACATAGAGTAGTAGGCCTGTGGTGGCGATGGTACGGGAGCGCATCAGTCTGCTGATAGACAGGAAGAAGAGGTTGGTCACTATAATTAGCAGTGCAGGCATGCTGACGATGAGTTGTAACAAGAGGTCATCGGTTTCACAGAAGTGTGCCTTGATGATGCCTAGGGCAGGGGCAATGGCAGCACCTGCCATCACGGTGAGTAGCGACATCGATAGGATGGTAGCCGTCACCTTTTTAGAGACGTTTGTTTGTTCCATAAAAAATCTGCGGAGTTTTTAGCTCTACCAAGCTATAGAGTCATTTTTCGCTTGCAAAGGTACGATAAAGCGAGGACAAAACAAAATAAAACAAAAAGTTTTAATTTTTTTTGTCGAGCGAAAGTACCTTCGGTTTTTGCCAAAGGTACGATAAAGCGAGGACAAAACAAAATAAAACAAAGAGTTTTAATTTTTTTTGTCGAGCGAAAGTACCTCTGGATTTTGCCAAAGGTGCGATGAAGCGAGGACAAAACAAAAATAGGAAAGGGAAATGAGAGTACCTGGAATTTTTTTGTTACCTTTGTACCATCATTTATTACAAGCGACATGATACAGCAAATAGAAATAACGCTAAAGCCGAAATCACGGGGCTTCCATCTGGTGACAAGCGAGATCTTGAGTCAGCTACCCAAACTGCCAAAGACGGGTATTGTACATGTTTTCGTGAAACACACCAGTTGCGGACTTAGCATCAATGAGAACTGCGATCCAGATGTGCGTGTCGATATGGAAACCATCTTCAATAGACTCGTGCCAGAAAACAGACCAGAGTACGAACATACTTTGGAAGGTGCTGACGACATGCCTGCCCATGCAAAATCGACCTTGGCTGGGGCAAGTGTCACGATTCCCATTACCGGTGGAAGACTGAACATGGGAACCTGGCAGGGCATCTACTTCTGCGAGTTCCGCAATTATGGAGGGCCAAGAAAGTTGGTTGTTACGATTATAGGTGATTGACTGGCATGAAAAGGGGGTAGGTGCCGATAAAGAAGGATAACGTGGGACTTGTCCTGCTGCAGGGTTATGTTGTGGGCAGGAAAATGAATTGATGGTTGCGCAATTGCCAGCTGGCAAGGCCATAACGGATGAGACGTGCCAGAAGGGTCACTACGGTATGGCGAGGCAGACGGCTATGTTTTACGAGTTGGTTTAGGGTTTTGCCTTGTGATGCATTTTGCCCTTGCATTTGTCCTTGGACTAAGTTGAGGGCCTCTATTAGCTTGTGCTCGGCATCGCCAAAGGTGAAGGCCCGTCCGCGTGTGGCCTGTTCGTCACGCCACATCTTTATATGTACTGGCGAGGCCACGATATTCTCGTCCTTGATGCGAATATAGGCTTTGCGATGTCCCTCTTCGTCAAGTGCGCAGACAGGCCGATGCAATGCCCTTGGCACGGATGCCACGACAATGGTCCGCATGCCAGGCTTGCCTGCCGGCTGATGTCCTGGGGGTGGGGGAGGATTGCTGACGTGATAGGTGTCGAACTTGATGCTGGCTTCTGGACGGCAGTAGCGATAGGCTGCCTGGTGCATCATGTAGATTTCTTCCTCAGAACGGACGCCTGCCAGGTATCCATCGTCACGCACACCAATAAGCAGTCGCCCGCCATCGGTATTGGCAAATGCCGATACCGAGCGGGCTAGCTTGACGGCATCCTCGACACGATATTTGAAATCCTGTTGCTGATGCTCGCCCTCACTGATAAGACTCAGGAGGTACTGCTTCATGGCTGTGGAGCCTTCTTACTCCATCATCTTGGGCAGGAAGGTTGAGAAGATAAGCACCACCAGACCTATGATAAGTACGGTGATGGTCTTCTTGGAGCATCCCTTCCATTCCTTCAGGATGATGCCCCACACGTTGCTGAAGATGACGTTGAAAGCCATGAGGATGCAGAAGGCCAGTGTCATCATACTGCTGCCGGGCTCGAAGAAGCTCTTGCCCAGTGACAGGCCGAAGAACTGCGAGTACCAAAGTGCACCTGCCAGCAGGCAGAACAGCAGGTTGTTGCCCCAGACGCCTTTCTTCTTGTAGTCACCCCATGTCTGGTTCTTCTGGTTCTGATAGAAACAGTAGATGGCATTGGTGACGAAACCTCCCAGTGTGACGAGGAAGGTGGCGGGCAGCGTCTTGAACATTTCCTGAGTCTCAGCAAAATGGATGTCTTTACCGAATTCCAGACCTACGTTGAAGCAGCCGCTCATGAAGCCTGCCAGCAATGCGATGGCCAGACCTTTGGGGAAGTTGAAGTCTTTCACAGCTTCTTTCTTCTCCTCTTCTGAGAGTGATGCCGATTTCATTCCTCCTGCCACTCCAATGATGGCGATGCCTGCCAGGCAGACCACCACGCCTAGGATGACGGCAAAGGTAAGGGACTCCAGTGCGTTGAGTTCAGGGAAGAAGATGTTGAGCAGCACAGGACCCATGATGGTGCCCAGTCCTGCGCAGGTACCCAGGGCTATCGACTGTCCGAGTGCCACACCAAGGTAGCGCATGGAGAGACCGAAGGTGAGTCCGCCTACTCCCCACAGCACACCAAAGAGAATGGTCATCCAGATGTTGAACGATGGTGCATTGGCAAAGAGCTCTGTAAACGAGTGGCCGCTAGGAACAGCCAGCAACAGACCCAGGAAGGGTAGGATGAGCCATGCGAAGACACCCTGCACTATCCAGTAGCTCTCCCAGCTCCAGTCCTTGATCTTGTTGATGGGAACATAGCATGACGACTGGCAGAAGGCACCGATGGCAATGATAAGTAGTCCGATAATAATTTCCATGTTGTAATGGTTTGAAATCGGCTACGAATCTCACGAGCTCCACCCTTGCACCAGGCAATAGACGTTGCTGCGTGAAGTCCGTAGCCGAAAGATTAGTTTAGCGCTTGCTGGTCACGTCTTTCTCGTACTGCTGGATGCACTGTATGTACTCCTCGCCAACGGGAACGTTGTTCTTCAGGTTGAAGTAGTCGAATACGGCTCCGAATGGCATCGACTTGGCCTCTTCCATCAGGGCAAGGCGCTCGAAGTTCTGTCCGTTGTCCTCATATTCACGCAGCTTCTGCTTTGGCTCGAGCAGTGCCTGCAGGATGCACTTCTGTGTGGCACGGGTACCGATGATATAGGCACCGATACGGTTGATAGAGGCATCGAAATAGTCGAGACCTACGTGTGCACGGTCCAGGGCATCGGCACGTACCAGCTCCTTGAACAAGTCGAGTGTCTGATCGTTCATGATAGTCACGTGGTCAGAATCCCAGCGTACCGGACGGCTGACGTGCAGCATCAGCTCGGGCACGTACATCAGCAGCGTAGACACGAAATCGCTGACATTCTCTGTTGGCTCGTAGTGGCCAGTGTCGAGGGTGTACATCTGCTTGCGGGTGGCGCAGTAGGCGGTATAGAAGTCGTGCGAACCCACGGTGTAGCTTTCCAGGCCGATGCCGAAGAGCTTAGCCTCGAAGCAGTTCTTCACGCCATCGAGTTTCTCTTCCATGATTTCATCGAGCGAGGCAGCCAGGATCTCACGGTATTTCTTGCGCTGTACGGGCATGTCTTTAGAGCCATCGTGCACCCAGATGTTCATGATACAGGGATCGTTCTGTGCCTTGCCCATAGCGTCGGCAATATAACGGCAGCGCTTGGTATGCTCAATCCAGAAGTCGCGGATGCTCTTGTCGGGGTTGGCAAGGGTGAGGTCGCCACTCTTTGGGTGTGAGAACGAGGTGGAGTTGAAGTCAAGCTTCATGTTGTTCTCCTTGGCCCAGTCAATCCAGCTCTGGAAGTGCTCCACGCCACACTGGTCACGATCTACGAACTTGCCTCCGAAGTCACCATAGATCTCGTGCAGGTTCAGACGATGGTTGCCTGCCAGAAGTGTCTTCACGAACTCGATGTCCTGTCGCACCTCGTCAATGTTGCGGGCACGGCCAGGATAGTTGCCTGTGGTCTGTATGCCACCACTAAGGGCCTCGTTGCGCTCGAAACCTACTACGTCGTCGGTCTGCCAGCAGTGTAGTGATATCTGCTGCTTCTGGAGCTGGTCAAGTACTGCGTCGGTGTCGACGCCAATGGCTGCATAGCGTTCTTTCGCTACGGCATAAGCTTTTTCAATGAGATCTGCTTTCATTTGTTTTTTGTTTATTATTAAATAAGTTGTAGTATGTTAGTTTGCTATTGTCTTTTCAGGATGGATAGGTACTTGTCGAAGGCCTTGTCCCAGAGTGGCTTGTCGGCAGGCTCGTATTTCACCAGCTCTATCGAGTTGGCTATGATGGCACGCATCTCCCAGATGTCGCTGACCACTCGTGCTGCTTTTGCCTGCATCATGATGTTGCCAATGGCGGTACACTCCTGCGGGCCGGCCAGCACGGTGGCTCCTGTGGAGTTGGCAGTAAACTGGTTGAGATATTTGTTCAGAGAGCCACCGCCGATGATGTGTAGTGTCTCCAGCTTGAATGGTGCGAACTCCTGCATCCACTGGAATACCTGTCGGTAGCGTAGTGCCAGCGAGTCGAAGATACAGCGGCAGATCTCTGCAGGTGTCTGAGGAACGGGCTGGTTGGTCTCACGACAGTATTTCTGTATGGCTCCAATCATGCTTGCTGGAGCGGCAAACACCGGGTCGTCGGGGTTGATGAGGCTTCGGAAAGGCTCTACGGTCATGGCGCTGCCCTGCAGCTCCGGATGGCTGAGCTTGCGCACCTCCTCTGGCCATTCCAGTCGGCAGCGCTCATAGAGCCACATGCCACAGATGTTCTTCAGGAAGCGAGTGGTGCCCTCGATGCCGCCCTCGTTGGTGAAGTTGCGCTCGTACGACAGGTCGTTGATGATGGCATCCTTTGTTTCTATGCCCATCAGGCTCCAGGTGCCACTGCTCAGGTATGCGAACTGCTCATTGCTGGCGGGAACGGCAGCCACCGCCGAGCCTGTATCGTGGCCTGCTACTGCAATGACAGGCACAGGGCCTAGTCCGGTCAGACGCTGAACTTCATCTGTCAGCACGCCCACGACGGTGCCTGGCTGCACCATCTTGCCAAACTTGGAACGTGTCAGTCCCAGGGAGCTGAGCAGACGTTCGTCAAGCTGCTTCGTGCGAGGGTCGAGCAACTGCGAGGTAGAGGCAATGGTATATTCGCACACCTCGTTGCCCGTGAGCATCCAGCTCAGGGCGTCAGGCACAAAGAGTATCTTCTGTGCGTTGCGCAAGGCAGCATTGCCCTCACGACGCATGGCATAGAGCTGGAAGATGCTGTTGAAATTCATGAACTGAATGCCTGTGACATCATAGACCTCTTTCCTGGAGATGACGTGCTTCAGATAGTCGTCCATCGCATCGAAGGTGATGGGGTCGCGATAGGCACGAGGGTTTCTCAGAATGGCTCCGTCGTCACCAATGCATACGAAGTCCACCCCCCAGGTGTCGATGCCGATAGAGCAGATGTCGAGATGACGGTCAGCGACTTCTTTCAGGCCTCTGATCATCTCGAAGTACAGGGCATAGATATCCCAGTAGTAGTGGCCACCCTGCTCAATGAGGTGGTTAGGGAAACGAGTTACTTCCTCCAGTTCGAATTTCTTGTCGCTGATACATCCGATAATCGTGCGACCGCTTGTAGCTCCCAGGTCTACTGCAAAGAAATATTTTTTCTGTTCCATTTTAGTTGATTTGTTCTGGTTGTAGGCTTCTTGAGCCATAGTTAGTAATAGTGCGACAAAAGTACGAAGATTATTCAATATCTGACATGACAATTTGATTTTCTGCCTATTTTTTTTGATTGTTTTCAAATAATAGTGTATCTTTGCACTTTGACAGCCATCAAGCTACAGCCGATGAAAGAATTGCGATACTCCGACCTCTTCGTCGATTTTGACGATACCTTGTGCGATACGCACGGCAATGCCGTACTGGCTCTGCAAGAGTTGTTTGACGACTTTGGCCTGAAGCGTTGGTTTGCCTGTCCACAGCTTTTCTTTGATGCGTACTGGCAGGCAAATATCGATCTGTGGCGTCGTTATGGGAAGGGGGAAATCTCCCGCGATTTTCTTATCGAGGAGCGTTTCCGGCGTCCGCTCAGCGAGGGCAGTGGCTTACAGGTCACTCGCCAGCTGTGCCTGGAGATGAGCGATCGCTTTCTGGACCTTTGCGCGGAAAAGCCTGGCGTGGTCGATGGTGCGCACGAATTGGTGGGCTATCTCCGTTCTCGTGGCTATCGCCTTCACCTCTGTTCAAATGGCTTCCATGAGGTACAGTACCGAAAGATTCGCAGTTGTGGCTTCGAAGGCTGTTTCAACACGATTATATTGAGTGAAGATGCGGGTGTGAACAAACCAGCACGAGGCTATTTCGACTATGCCTTTCGTATGTCTAAGGCTAATCCTGCAACCACGTTGATGATTGGCGATGGCTGGGAGAGCGATATGCGAGGTGCATTGGATTATGGGCTTGACACCATCTTCTTTAATCGTTTTCCGGACTATCCAGCACCGCAGCCTGTCACTCATGAGGTGCATGCCCTCAGTCAGATTGCCGGGATACTGTAAAGGCAATATCGACGGGATGACGGCTCGCTCATAGTGAGATTACGGCTCGCTCATAGTGAGATTACGGCTCGCTCATAGTGAGATTACGGCTCGCTCATAGTGAGATTACGGCTCGCTCATAGCGGGATTACGGCTCACTCATAGTGGGATTACGGCTCGCTCATAGTGAGATTACGGCTCGCTGGCAGACATTGCGCTAGCCACCAGTTACGAACATCGCGTTAGCCACTCCCCTCCCCTCCTTTTAGGGGAACTTTTGGAGCAGCGAGAGCAGAGCCAAACTAGTTTGAGCTATGCCGAGTCGGTTTGCCCAGCATGGGCGCATTCTAAAGGGTGAAAGTCCCGAGCGCACCCTAACAGCGGGAAGCGC
>JAIKWS010000101.1 GCA_024684515.1 Prevotella sp. | reverse complement strand
TACATATATTATATATTTTATAAATATTTATTACCTTAAATCTCTCTTATTATCATCATCACTGCGATTTTCGTCATGATGACTCCCTGTTTTGAGGACTCATATCCTTGCGGACAAAGGGGAAGTCACGATCATGCTAGTTGTGTTGGGGCTTGGAGGCACCTAATGCAACAATGCAACAATGCAACAATGCAACAATTGCTGTTTCTGATTGCGAAAATATTTTACATTAAAAATTCGTTTCCGACTACTGTTAATGGTAGCACTATTTCCCTAGTTATCAAACATTTTCTGCCTAACTAGGTAGCAAAAAAGCTGTGGAAAACCACTTTCTTTGTAATTGAAAATATTTTACAAACCGAAAACATCAAAAACCCTATTCCCATCCATTTTGTTGCAAAAAGGGCATTTTTTGGCGATTTTTGAGGTCAGAAATTTGCAATTTCCCGTCCATTTTTCATCGCTTCTGGGCAAAAAATCAGCATAGTCCCCGTTTTTGCTTCAGTGTGGCATGCGTTTTTGCCGTATGTATCACGTAAGCCATCACTCGCATGCTCTCATCTGCAAGCCTCACCTGCCTGCCTCCCAAGTAATCGTGCAGGGACTCCTCAGTACTGCTCGACGATGGTGGGCATCTTTGTCCACGACTTGTCGTTATGATAGTTGTTTCGCGCACCTTTGGGTACGATGATCTTGCAAGCTGCGGCTACCACACCCTTGAATGTGCTGTGGCTGATGTCGGGTGGAAGAGGGGAGTTGAGCACCAGTTCGCGCAGGGAGACACACTTGTTGAAGGCATTGCCACCAATTTTCTTGATGGCGGCAGGCAACTCGACACGACTCAGTGCCGTACACTCGCGGAAAGTGGAGCTGCCGATGGTGGTGCAGGCTGCAGGGACTACGATCGACGACAGCGATGCGCATTTCTCGAAGGCATTGTCGCCGATGCTGGTAATCGAGATGGGCAGGGTGATATTGGTGAGCGAGGTGCACTCCAGGAAGACATTGTCGCCGATGCTCTTCACCGAGATGGGCAGCTGTACCACACGCAGGGAGTGGCAGTTGCGGAAGACATCGCTCTCGAGCTTGTTGACAAATCCGCTGATGTCCACACTGTCGAGCGAGGTGCAGTTCTCGAAGGTGTCGCTGCCCAGTTCTTTCACCAGTTTGGGTATGGTGATGTATTTCAGCGATGCACAGTTCTCGAAGGCATGGTCGTTGATGCGTGTCAGTCCCTCGGGCAGGTAGATGTCCACGAGCGATTTGCAGTCGTAGAAAGCACTCTTGCCGATTTCTTTCACGCTGTTGGGCAGGTTGACGGTTGCCAGGTTTGTGCAGCCAGTGAACAGCTCGTTGCTGATTTCCTTCAGGTTGCCATCCAGGGTGACGGTAGTCAGGCTTGAGCATCCCTCGAAGGCACTGCTGCCTATCTCGCTGACCTTCTCTATCTCCACATTGCTGAGGCTGAGACATCCCTTGAAGGCATTGCTGCCGATGGTGTGTGCAGTAGCCATTTCAATCGACCTGAGACTCTGGCATCCCTCGAAGGCACTGTTGTCGATCTCGTTGATGGCATCGGGCATCTGTATGCTTTCCAGTGCTGTGCATCCCTTGAAGGCATCGTTGCCGATAGTGGTCACCGTTGCTGGCAGCACGATGCTGCTGAGCCGTTCGCAATTGATGAATGCCGAGTTGCTGATGCTCTTGATGCCCGACTCTTGTAGCGACACTCTCTCCAGGGCCTTGCAGTTGGCGAATGCGGCCACGTCTATTTTCTCCACTGTCTGCGGTATGTCGATGTCAGTCAGCGAGATACATCCGTCGAAGGCATGGTTCTCGATCTCTGTGAGCGTGCTGGGCAGCTTGGCTTCCACTAGGTTGGCACATCCGTTGAAGGCATAGTCGCCCACGATGCGTGTACCCTCCGGCACGTCAACGTTCTTCAGGTTGATGCATCCGCTGAAGCAGCTGCGGCTGATTTCCTCCGTCGTATTGGGCAGTATGACCCTCACCAGCGACTTGCATCCCTGGAACATGGCTGCTGGCAGCACGTTGGCCTTGGTGCGGAAGCTGCCCTTGCCCTCCTCGATGGTGGCGTCAGAGAGGTCTAGCACCTGCAGCATCTGGTCGGTGGGCTTCTTGGCTTTCATCCTGTTGGTGATGAGCTGTATGATTTTCAGGTCGCTGCCGTTGAGAGGTCCCGATATCTTGAGTTCGGTCATCGAATATCTTATGCTGTCGGGTAGCTGAGAGGCCAGCTGTCCAACGCTGTCAACGGTTACTGCTAGGTCCTGGGCTTGGCAGATCAGCGGTGCCAGAGCCAGGATGATGACGAACAGTCTTTTTTTCATTGCTATTTGCTTGTTTCTAATGAGCTGCGCTTTGATCGGTGATAGCTGCGGTAGTCGTCGAGTTCTATCTCTACGTCAGGTTCTTGCAGCTCTCCTTCCTGTGGCAGCAGGAATTGCATATATTTGATGCTCAACCCGCGGCTGAGCCACATTTTTTCATAATAGGTCTGTATGGATGCCGCCACGGCCAGTGCCGGGTCGTTGTCGCTGCTGGCTGTCTGTGGGCAGGCTGTGTAGAGGTCGTCGGTCAGTGCCACTAGTGGCAGCTGGTTGTGGTTCACCATACAGCTGGTGTAGGTGAAGAGGAAGTTGGAGTCGGTCTTCAGGTGGATGATGCCTCGGTCTTCGAGAAAGTGGCGGTAGCGCTTCAGGAAGTAGGTCGAGGTGAGTCGCTTGCGAGGGTTCTTCATCTGCGGGTCGCTGAAGGTGAGCCATATCTGCTGCACCTCGTCGTTGTCGAAGAAGCGGTCGATGATCTCGATGTTCGTTCGCAGGAAGGCCACATTGCCGATGCCCTGTTGCAGTGCCTGTGTGGCTCCTGTCCACATGCGTGCCCCCTTGATGTCTACTCCGATGTAGTTGCAGTCGGGGTGTGCCTTGGCCAGTTCGACGGCATATTCACCCTTGCCGCATCCCAGTTCCAGGATGATGGGATTGTCGTTGTGGAAGTATTCCTCCCGCCAGTGTCCCTGCATGGCGAATGGAACGTCGCTCACTACCGAATAGGGGTACTGAAAGACGTTCCTGTAGGTTTCCATGTCGGCAAATTTTGCCAGCTTGCCTTTTCCCATGCGTGGTGTCTATAATATAATAATGTGTAGTTGCATCTTGACATGAGCTCAGAACAGAGCCGATGTCAGCGTCTTGGTGTCGTCGCTATTCGATGACGACGGTGGTCCATCCGTGCTTGTCCTCAATCTCGCCATACTGGATGGCCCTCAGTGTGTCGTAGAGCTTCTTCGATACCGGTCCTGGCTTCTCGCCGAAGCTGTAGCGCTTGCCCGTGTCGAGGTCGTCGATATAGCTGATGGGACTGATGACGGCTGCTGTGCCACAGGCTCCTGCCTCCTCGAAGGTCTCGAGTTCCTCTTCGGGAATGGGACGTCGCTCCACCTTCATGCCCAGGTCTTCGGCCACCTGCATCAGGCTCTTGTTGGTGATCGAGGGCAGGATGGATGTCGACTTCGGGGTGACATAGGTGTTGTCCTTGATGCCGAAGAAATTGGCAGCACCGCACTCGTCCATGTACTTCTTCTCCTTGGCATCGAGATAGAATTCGCAGGCATAGCCCTTCTCGTGAGCCAGGTTGTTGGCAAAGAGGCTGGCGGCATAGTTGCCACCCACCTTGTAGATGCCCGTGCCGAGAGGTGCCGAGCGGTCGTAGTCGCGGATGATGACGTAGGGGTTGGCAGCGAAGCCACCCTTGAAGTAGGGTCCTACGGGAGTGACGAAGATGAGGAAGCAGTACTCCTTCGAGGGGTGTACACCCACCTGCGCACTGGTGCCGATGAGCAGTGGGCGGATATAGAGTGTGGCTCCGCTCTCGTAGGTAGGTATCCACTCCTGGTTGAGACGTACCACCTTCTTCACCATTTCGATAAACAGTTCGGTGGGCACCTCGGGCATGAGTATGCCCCTTGATGTGCTCTGCAGTCGTGCTGCGTTTTCCTCCACGCGGAAGATGCGTACCTTGCCGTCCTTGCAGCGATATGCCTTCAGTCCTTCGAAGCCCTCCTGTCCGTAGTGCAGACAGGTGGCCGCCATGTGAAGTTTGAGATACTCGTCGGACGAGACTTCTATCTCGCCCCATTTGCCGTCGCGATAGTAGCAGCGGACGTTGTAGTAGGTTTTCATGTAGCCAAACGACAAGTTGGCCCAGTCGAGATTTTTCATATTGTTGGTGTTTAATAATGCTCTAAGAATGCGCAAAGGTAGGCATTTTTCTCCAAATGCCCAAATTTTTAGGGTTTATTCGTTATCGTTGAGAATCTTTTTGATTTCCTCGTCGGTCTTGGTCAGTTTGTCACGGCACATGGTGATGAGCTGCTGTGCTTTCTTCAGCTGCTCTGCTAGCTCGTCGACCGAGTAGGTGCCGTTTTCCATTTTGCTTACAATCTCCTCGAGTTGCTTGATGGCTTCTTCGTATTTCATTTTACTATTGATTTGATGATTCCTTGTTGCAGTCGTGTCTCTATTTCGTCACCAGTGCTGAGCATAGTGGCCTTGCTGACGGCCTTGCCGTTGAACAGGGTGATGCTGTAGCCGCGGTCCAGGATGAGCTGTGGGGCCAGTGCCCGTGTGCGTTGCTCCAGTAGCTGCAGCTGGTGCTGGGCTCTGGTGAACTGCTGGTTGCCGGCATTGGCCATTTGCACGTGGATGGTGTTCAGCCGTTGGCCCTGCTGCTCCAGTCGCTTGTAGGCATTGTTGACAAACCGCTGTAGCATCTTCTCCAGCTCCGACTCTTGTCTTGTCTTGGTCAGCGAGAAGAGAACAGGTATGCGTATGGCGAGGCTTTCGAGCCTGGCCTTGTGCGTGTCTATCTTGCCTTGCACGTGGAGCGTGATACGCTGTCGGGCTTTGTCGATGCGTCTGAGCACCTGTGCGAGGTGGTCGATGAGATACTGTGCAACGGCAGTTGGCGTCTTCACCCTGACGTGCGACACCATGTCGAGGATGCTCTCGTCGCGGTCGTGCCCGATGCCAGTGATGATGGGCAGTGGGAACTGTGCCACGTTCTCGGCCAGGGCCAGTGTGTCGAAGCCCGACATATCGGCAACGGCACCTCCACCACGGATGATGACCACGCAGTCGAAGTCGTCAATCTGCTCGTTGATGGCATTCAGGGCAGCAATGACACTCTGTTCCACCTGCTCACCCTGCATGACGGCAGGGAAGAGTCGAGTGGTGAACTGCAGTCCGAACTCATTGCCCGTGAGCTGGGCTTTGAAGTCGCCATATCCGGCTGCTGTCTGTGTCGAGACGACGGCAATACGCTGGCAGAAGAGAGGCATCACGAGCTCTTTCTGCATGTCGAACACCCCTTCGTCCTTCAGCCGTCGGATGATGTCCTGTCGCTTGCGAGCCATATCGCCAAGGGTGAAAGTAGGGTCGATATCGGTCACAATCCAGGAGAAGCCATATGCCTCGTGGAACTGTGCATAGACTTTCAGCTTCACCTTCAGACCGGCATGCAGCTGCTGTCCTGTGATGCGTTCGAAGTATGGCTTCACCATCATCCATCTTGCCTTCCAGCATCTGGCAGAAGCACGGGCTACAGGCGTTGCCGAGGCAGGGTCTTTCTCTATGAGTTCCATATAGCAATGGCCCCGGTTCTCATGGCATTCCGACAGCTCTGCCTCCACCCAGTACTCAGCATCCATAGTCTGTTCGATGATGCTGCGTACCAGTCCGTTGAGTTCAAGAAGCGTCAGTGTCTGCATATATATACAGTATTATTGTTTGCCTAATCCTGTCTGATATGCCTTCCAGAAGTCGGGGATGCCATATCCGAAGATGTTGTTGGGTGCCTCGTACTGGTCACCACTCTGTCGGATGAGTTCCATCAGTTGTAGTGCCGTATGCTCTCTGAGAGCCTGCCACAGACAAGCCACCATACCGCAGGTGACAGGTGTGGAGAACGACGTTCCCATATCCCTGACCAGTGTTCCTCTGCCAGAGACGAGTGTGGTGTTGTTGCCTCGTGCCACGACGTCGGGCTTCACCCTGCCGTCTTGCGATGGTCCCACGCTGCTGAAGGGGGCAATCTTGCCCTCGGCATCGATGGCCCCTACGGTGATGATGTCGTGGGCATCGGCAGGTACGCCAATCTTCTTCCACTGACCCATGCCAGAGTTGCCGGCCGAGTTGCACAGGATGATGCCTTTCTTTGCCAGCATGGATGCCGTCCGCGATATGAATGCCGTCTGTCCGTCCAGGTCGCGAAGACGATAGCTGGGCAGGCCGTCGTCGTAGGCATAGTAGCCGAGCGACGAGTTGATAATGTCCACACCTACTGAGTCGGCAAACTCGGCAGCCATCGTCCAGTAGTCCTCCTCGATGGGTTGCTCCGTATCATGCATCTCCGATCGCAGTAGCCAGTAGCTGGCATCAGGAGCGGTGCCGATGATGACTTCCGGAGCCCGTGCCGCCATAGCCGAGAAGACCTTCGTGCCGTGATCGATGTCCTGGAAGGTGGTACCCTGGGTGGGATGCAGCTGCTCGGACATACGCTGTTGGTTGGTATTGGCAGGTTCCACGAAGTCACGAATACCCATAACGTGAGCCTTGCTCAGTGCTGGTATGCGGTCGTAGTTCTGGAAACCTCCGTCCAGGATGGCGATGGTGATGCCACGTCCTGTCATCCCTGCCTCGTGCAGACGTATGCCGTTGAGCATCTCGATCTGCTGGCGGGCCATACCGTAGGAGTCGTTTTTCACAGAGTCCCAGCGTCTGAAGTCATCGTGCACGTTCCATCTGATAACCTCAGGCTTGTCGATAGAGTCGGGCGAGATGAACACACAGCGAGCATCGCGGACAATGGGCAGCTGTGCCAGCTGGATGAGGGTGGTAGAGTCGGTCGACCTTACCAGCACCGTATTCTGCCAGCGGCTGGTGCCCAGCACCTCCGTCTTCCGAAGCTGGAACTGCTTCACATAGTCGCGAGCCACTGGCAAGTCGGTAGAATCCACACCGAGGCCCTGTCGCTGCCGACGGTCGAGACTCTTGCGAGTGAGGAACTTCTGAGGCTTGTCGAGCGAGTATCCTGCTGCCGGCTTGTCAGTAAGATAATATCTGTACACGAAGACTCTCTTGCCAGGATATTTGATCTTGACAGCATGGCTTCCGATGGCTCCCAGCAACAGGATGGCTGCTAGTAGTATGCGATGTGTGTGACTTCTTCTCATTTGTATGTGTTAGCTTAGGAGCTACAAAGGTAGTGCTTTTTTTCTGAATAGCCAAACTTTTGCCTGAAAATGCCGCTTGCCTCTGGTGCCATCCGCCATTGTATCGCCTTGCCTCCTGTTGCCCACAGGCCTTGCGTCTTGGTGGCATGAGGTTTTTCCGCATGCACTTATTGCCCACTACCCTTTGAGAAATCTCAAATAAAATTTGGTTTTCTTCTCACTTATTCGTACCTTTGCAACTTGATTATGGACAACAAGCAAAAGGCTCTTGAACTGGGCCAGAAGCCAGTAGGCTCTCTGCTTTGGCAGTATGCTTTGCCCGCCATTGTAGCGATGACGGCCTCGTCGCTCTATAACATCATCGACCGTGCTTCTATTGGTCAGGTGGTGGGTGCCGATGCCATCAACGGTCTTACGGTGACCTTTCCCTTTATGAACCTCAGCGGGGCCTTTGGGGCTGCCGTTGGCGTGGGAGCCTCGACCAGCATTAGTGTGAAGCTAGGGCAGAAAGACTATATCACGGCCGAGCATCTGCTGGGCAATACCGTCACCCTCAACATCATCATCGGCTTCCTGTTCATGGGGGTCTGCATGGTCTTTCTCGATCCCATTCTCTATTTCTTTGGTGCCAGCGATGTCACCTTGCCCTATGCCCGCGAGTTTATGGAGGTCATCCTGGCCGGTAATATGATTACCCACATGTATTTCGGCATGAATGCGGTGCTCAGAGCCAGTGGCAAGCCTCGTCATGCGATGTATGCCACCTTGTTCACGGTGATATGCAATATTGTGCTGGTGATGGCTTTCGTGTGGTGGTTCCGATGGGGCATCCGAGGTGCGGCATTAGCAACGATAACCAGTCAGACGCTGGCGCTATGCTGGCAGATGTGGATATTCAGTGACAAGAAAGAACTGTTGCATCTCAAGCGAGGCATCTACCGGCTGAAGGCCGACCTGGTGCGCAATATTCTCTCCATTGGCGTTTCTCCCTTCCTGATGAATGCTACGTCATGTATCATCGTCATCTTCATGAACCGTCAGTTTCTGGCCTATGGTGGCGATAATGCGGTGGGTAGCTACGGCATCGCCAACACCTGGGGCATGCTGTTCTTCATGTTCGTGGTGGGTATCAATCAGGGCATGCAACCCATTGCCGGCTATAACTATGGTGCCAAGAAATACGACCGCATGATGCGGTGCCTGCGTCTGTCTATTATCTCCGCTACGGCTGTGATGACGTTTGGATGGCTGATGGCCATGTTCTTCCCCAGTGCTATGGCCAGCGTGCTGACCCACGATGCTACGCAGATAGAGATGGCAGCACGAGGCATCCGCATCAACATGCTGCTCTTCCCCATCATTGGCTTCCAGGCTGTGGTCACCAATTTCTTCCAGTGTATAGGGCGTGTGAAGATTGCCATCTTCTTGTCGTTGACGCGACAGCTGCTCTACCTGTTGCCGCTCATCCTCCTCTTCCCGCTGATCTGGGGGCTCGACGGTCTTTGGGCATCGCTGCCTACTAGCGACTTGATAGCCACGTTGACAACGCTGTGGGTGATGTGGCGCTATATGAGAGAGTTCCGACAACAATAATAAATATATGCGTGTGAGATGAAAAAGGATTCCAACAAGACAATTATCATCAACGTAGGACGGCAGATGGGCTCTGGCGGCCACGAGATAGGTCGTATGCTGGCAAACGACTTCGCTGCCAACTACTACGACAAGGAAATTCTGAATCTGGCGGCAAAGGAAAGCGGATTCTCTGCCGAGTATTTCGAGCAGAGCGACGAGCGGCATGGCTTCCTGCGGTCGCTCTTCCACATGCATGCACCGCACGTGAGCGACAACAATTTCTACCAGAACAATTTCTCGCAGGAAGGACTGTTCAAGTTCCAGAGCGATGCCATCCGTAAGGAGGCCGGGAAGGGATCGTGCGTCTTCGTTGGGCGTTGTGCAGACTACGTGCTTCGCGACTTCGACAACGTGGTTAATATCTTCATTACGGCATCGATGCAGTTCCGTATCGACAATATCGTACGTCGCAGAGCCATACAGCCGGAAGAAGCCCAGAAGGTGATTGAGCAAGAGGAACGTCGTCGTGCCGAGTACTACAACTACTATACTGGCAGGAAATGGGGTATGGCCACTGGCTACGACCTCTGTATCGATGCCAGTGTGCTGGGCATCGTGGCCACAGAAAGATTTATCGCTTCCTTCGTGAGGGCTAAATTCGGCCTTGAGAGTACGGAAGCACTATCAACAGACATTTAAAAGACAAGACAGGAAAGTGAAGAAGATTGGCATCATCAGTGACACCCATAGCTATTGGGACGAGAAATACCTGCATTATTTCGAGCCTTGCGACGAGATATGGCATGCTGGCGATATTGGCTCGACTGAGGTGGCCGAGAAACTGGCAGCCTTCCGACCCTTGCGGGCCGTGTGCGGCAATTGCGACGGGGGCGACCTGCGGCAGATGTATCGCGAACTGTGCCGATTCAAGTGCGAGAACGTCGATGTGCTGATCAAGCATATTGGTGGCTATCCGGGCAACTACGACGCTTCCGTACGTTCGACACTCTTCAGCAATCCACCACAGCTGTTCATTGCCGGACATTCACATATACTCAAGGTGAAATACGACCGCACACTGAACCTACTGCACCTGAATCCAGGAGCAGCTGGGCTGCAGGGATGGCACAAGGAACGAACGCTGATGCGGCTGACGATAGATGGTTCCACATTCAAGGACCTCGAAGTAATAACCCTCTCAGACCCCCGAAGAAATGGATGAACTGAAAAAATGGCTACCAGAACTGCTCGTCGACACAATAGTTGCGGCTGTTGCTACGTTATTATGTTATCTGCTAGGACTGGAAGACACGTGGCAGGAGGCATCGCAGACATTTATCATTGCCTTTGTCGTCATGTTTGTACTAGGCATATACAACAGAAGGAAAAGAAACAAAACTGAATAGATAGTATGAAAAGAACAATCGTTATTACTGGTGGCGCAGGCTTCATAGGAAGTCATGTGGTGCGCCTGTTTGTGAACAAGTATCCCGAGTATCACATCATCAACCTCGACAAATTGACCTATGCCGGCAACCTGGCCAATCTGAAGGATATCGAGGACAAGCCCAACTACGAGTTTGTGAAGATGGACATCTGCGATTTTGATGCCTTCTATAAGCTGATGCAGGATAAGAAGGTGGATGGCATCATTCATCTGGCTGCCGAGAGTCATGTGGATCGTTCCATCAAAGACCCCTTCACCTTTGCCAAGACCAACGTCATGGGTACCCTGTCGCTGCTACAGGCGGCAAAACTCTACTGGGAGAGCCTGCCTGAACGATATGAGGGCAAGCGTTTCTACCATATCTCTACTGACGAAGTGTATGGTGCACTGGAACTGACGCACCCTGAGGGCATCGAGCCGCCATTCACTACCACAGCATCGTCGGCAGAGCATCATCTGGCTTATGGCGACAAGTTCTTCCTAGAGACCACGAAGTACAATCCACACTCGCCATACTCTGCAGCAAAGGCATCGAGCGATCACTTCGTGCGTGCCTATCACGATACCTACGGCATGCCCGTCATCGTGACCAACTGCTCGAACAACTATGGCCCATTCCAGTTCCCTGAGAAGCTCATCCCGCTGTTTATCAATAATATCCGCCACCGCAAGCCTCTGCCCGTCTACGGCAAGGGTGAGAACGTGCGCGACTGGCTCTACGTCGAGGACCATGCTCGTGCCATAGACCTCATCTTCCATCAGGGCATGATTGCAGAGACCTACAACATCGGTGGATTCAACGAGTGGAAGAACATAGACATCATCCGTGTGCTCATCAACACCGTAGACCGTCTGCTGGGACGCAAGGAGGGAGAGGATGCCGATCTGATCACCTATGTCACCGATCGTGCAGGACACGACCTGCGCTATGCCATCGACTCGTCGAAGCTGCAGAAGGAACTGGGATGGGAGCCAAGCCTGCAGTTTGAAGAGGGCATCGAGAAGACCGTACGTTGGTATCTCGACAACCAGGAGTGGCTCGACAATGTCACCTCGGGCGATTATCAGAAATACTACGACAACATGTATAAGGACAGATAGCACATGGACGTCGTCACCAAGGAGCTACAGACCTATCTCGTGAAAATGGCCTACGAAGGATGCACGCACGAACAGGAACACCAGATGCAACATCTTGTGGCACTGCTTGAGCCTGCCGACGAGGAGGCACTGACACACTATTTCGGGCTCTTTGGCGAGACTCGTCTGTCGCTCTACGATATAGCAAAGACACGGCATGAGACACCAGAGCAGACGCTGGCCGCCATTGGCAAATGTCTGCGGAAACTGGCTATCACCCCAGAATGGCAAACGATAAAACCAAAAACGACATGAAGAAGATTCTTTTACTAGGCTCAGGAGAACTGGGCAAGGAGTTTGTGATTGCTGCCATGAGAGCAGGACAGTATGTCATTGCCTGCGATCGGTATGACAATGCCCCCGCTATGCAGGTGGCCGACGAGCGAGAGGTGTTCTCAATGCTCGATGGAGATGCCCTGGAGGCAGCTGTCAGAAAGCATCAGCCCGATATCATCGTGCCGGAGATAGAGGCTATCCGCACGGAGAGACTTTTCAAGTTCGAGGAAGAGGGTATACAGGTGGTGCCGTCGGCACGGGCTGTCAATTTCACTATGAACCGCAGGGCTATACGCGATCTGGCTTCGCGAGAGCTGGGACTGCGTACTGCAAAGTATTTCTATGCCAAGACCTTCGACGAGTTCAAACGGGCTGCCGACGAGATTGGATTCCCCTGCGTGGTGAAGCCTCTGATGTCGTCGTCAGGCCACGGACAGAGCTATGTGCACAACGATGGTGAGCTCGAACAGGCCTTCCGCGAGGCAATGGAAGAGGGTAGGGGCGATGTGAAGGAAGTAATCATCGAGGAGTTCATCGACTTCGACTCTGAGTTCACCTTGCTCACCATCACCCAGCAACATGGATGGCCAACACTGTTCTGTCCGCCAATAGGGCATGTGCAGAAGGGTGGCGACTATCGTGAGTCGTGGCAGCCATATAAGATCAGCGATGAAGCTCTGAAACAGGCTCAGCAGATGGCCGACAAGGTCACTCGAGCACTGACGGGCTACGGCATCTGGGGGGTGGAGTTCTTCCTGACCAAGCAGGGAGAGGTCATCTTCAGCGAACTGTCGCCACGTCCCCACGACACGGGTATGGTGACACTTGGACACACTACCAATCTCTCGGAATTTGAACTACATCTGCGGGCCGTGCTGGGCTTGCCCATTGCCGGTATACACCTTGAGCATGCTGGCGCTTCGGCCGTCATCCTCTCGCCTACAGAGGCCAAGACACCTGTCGACCGCTCGCTGTTGCCTTACAATCTCGAAGAGGCTCTCAAGGAAGACCGCACACGCATCCGCATCTTCGGAAAGCCCGAGGCCCACAAGGGTCGTCGCATGGGTGTGGTGCTATGCTATGGCGATGTGGACGATGATGTGGAACAGCTACGACAGAAGGCCAAGCGACTGGCCAAGACCGTCTTAGGTACCGATCCCTATGCCGACCTTAGACATTAATATTATAGACCTACCCAAAATCGCTGACCCCCGAGGAAACCTGACGGTTGCCGAGGGGGAAGGCATCGTGCCCTTTGATATCAAACGTGCCTACTGGGTGTACGATGTGCCAGGGGGAGAGTCGCGAGGAGGACATGCCCACAAGCGGCTGCGACAACTGGTCATAGCACTCAGTGGATCCTTCACCGTGACACTCGACAATGGCATTGAGCGACATACCGTATTGCTCAATCACCCCTGGCAGGGACTGGTCATTGAAACCAACACCTGGCGAACGCTCGACGACTTCTCCAGTGGAGCCGTATGCCTGGTACTGGCCTCAGACCATTTCGAGGAGGACGACTATATCTATGACTACGATGAGTTCCTGCAATACATTGCGGATCTGAAAAAGTGAGAGAGCGAATGCCTGGGATGTTCGAGATAGTAAGATATACCGCTGAGAAGGCCAGTGAGTGGGATGAGTTCATTACACAGTCGAAGAATGGCACCTTCCTGTTCCTGCGCAACTATATGGACTATCATGCTGACCGCTTTCAGGACTTCTCGCTCATGTTCTATGCCAAGGGACGGCTGCTGGCTGTCTTGCCTGCCAACTTGCGTGGCGATGTGCTCTACTCCCACCAGGGACTCACTTATGGGGGATTGATTAGTGGCGAACGACTCACGGTGGTGGATACGATCTCGCTGTTCAGAGAACTGAACGATTTTGTGCGTGATAAGGCCATCAGCAAGGTTGTCTACAAGTGCATCCCCTGGATCTATCATCGGTTGGCAGCTGAAGAAGATCTCTATGCCCTCTATCACATTTGTCATGCGACGATGGTGGCTCGCGATTTTGCCACCTGCATCTTCCTTCCGAAACACTTGCGGTGGGAACGAGTGCGCAGACGTGGAGTCGTCAGGGCACAGCAGGCAGGGCTAATAGTCAGTCGTTCAACAGATTTTGCTCCCTTCTGGCAAGTGCTCACCGATAATCTCACTACGAAATATGGCGTGCGTCCTGTCCATACTCTCCAGGAGATAGAACTTCTGCACAGCCGTTTCCCAGACAATATCATCCTCTACACGGCAGAGAAAGATAATGTCGTCGTGGGGGGTGTGGTGCTTTACGTCACGCCACAGGTGGTACATGCCCAGTACAGTTCTGCCACCCCCGAAGGTAAGCGTCTGGGTGCGATGGACTTCCTCTACAGCCAGATTATGGGTGTCGACTATGCCGAATATCCCTACTTCGACTTTGGGCGTTCTACTGACAATGCCGATGGCAGCAGTCTCAACGAGCCCCTCGTCTTCCAGAAGGAGGGCTATGGTGGTCGCGGCCTGTGCTACGATATCTACGAGTGGTCTCCCTGTTCCGTCTAGTGCTGTTCTTCAGCACTTTTTTATTTTCTGTTCCAGGCATTGCAAGTGCTAACATGACAATTATGACAAATGACAGCGTCATTTTTGGCACCACACCTCGCTCTGAAATCCTTATAATATTAGTCATATTATTACATTTATATAATATATAATATATTAACCCGCATTGCAGGGGTAAAACCATCAAAAAGTTAAAATTTGCCCTTGTTTAGTGAAAATATCCTAATTGAAGGTTGTTTTGTCCTCCATGCCAGTGATTTTCTAAAGAGATTTTAACCATCTTTCCCGTAGCGGCTCTTGTGGGGGGACACGGGCTTTTGCTCATGTGCGGTAAAATGTGTACCTTTGCATCCATGTTTATGAAGCCGAGATACCGCAAGACTAAGAACGGTGGGGGATACTACTATTACATCCTCTGCGAGAGCCGTCGCGACTCTTGGGGTCTTCCCACCCGCTACGAGCTTATGAATGTAGGCCGCCACGATGACTTCACCACGAAGGAGATGGACGAGGTGGCCGACCTTGTGACTGCAAAGTCCAAGGGCGAGCCGGAGTCGGTGTTCCACGAGCAGGAACACAGCGGGAAGGTTCGCACCATGGCTGAGTGCATCTATTCACAGCTTATAGCCCAGAAGAAAATTGACCTCCCGGGTGTGAAGCCCTCGTGTGAATCGGAGTTGGAGGCCCGCCGCCGCGAGCATGAGCGCCGCTTCATCGCCGACAGCTCCACGATTAAACATCCTTGGTCGCTTCAGATTGGCGCGGAGCACCTGTGCGTGGAGACGATGAAGAAGCTCCGTCTCGGCGAGGCTCTCGGCTCCCTGGGCTTCACGGTCGAGCAGACGGCGCTTGCGCTGACGCAGATAGCCATCCGTGCCATCCATCCCGCCTCGGAGCTGGCCACTTCGCTGTGGATAAAGCCCCACTCGGACATCTGCCGCCTGACGGGCTATGACGTGGACAGGATAACGAAGGACAGGCTGTATGCCAGCGCCATCCATCTCTACGACGTGAGCGAGGGGCTGATGAAGCACCTGTCGCGCTGGACGAAGGAACTCTTCGGCTACGATGACAACCTTATTTTATACGATCTTACAAACGTGTACGCGGAGGGCGACTACGACGGCAGCAAGATGTGGGACTACGGCCACAGCAAGGAGAAGCGCGACGACTGCAAGCTGCTCGTGCTGGCCCTGGTGGTGAACCGCCACGGTTTCCCCAAGCACTACCAGCTCTTCGAGGGACGCATGCAGGACTACGACAGCTTCCAGGCAATCATCGACGAGCTCGACGCGCACATGAAGTCTCTCGGCGTGAACCCCATAGTCGTGATGGACGCGGGCATCTCCACTGCGGAGAACCTCGACCTGCTCAGGGAAAGGGAGTACAAGTTCTTGTGCGTCTCGCGCTCCAGCCGCAGGGCATACAAGCCGATAGAGGGCGAGCCGGTGCAGCACATGGAGGACAGGCTGCACCAGCCGCTTGAGATACAGCGCGTGGAGGTGGAGTTCCGCAAGGACAAGGACGGGAAGCTGCCCACAGCTGCGGCGGACACCTTCTACTGGGTGCGCTCCGAGGCCAAGGCAGCCAAGGAGAACGGCATGTATGACCAGTTCACACGCCGATTCGAGGCCGAGCTGGAGAAGATAAGCGCCTCACTGGCGAAGAAGCACGGCACTAAGAGCACCGACAAGGTGCTCATCCGCATAGGCCGTGCCAAGCAGAAATTCCCCAGCGTGGCCTCACACTACGACATCGACATCACGGAGGACAAGGAAAAGGGCACCGTCACTGCCATCACATGGAAGCTGAAGGACGGCTACGACCACAACAAGACCGCAGGGGTGTACTTCCTGCAGACAAGCCTTGACGGCAAGGACGGCCTGACGGTATGGACTATTTACAACATCCTGAAGGAGGTGGAGTCCTCGTTCCGCTGCATGAAGAGCGACCTGAACCTGCGCCCCGTGTTCCACAAGAACGACAAGTCATGCCTGGCCCACCTACACCTGGGCATACTGGCCTACTGGGTGGTGGCAACCATCCGATACCAGCTGAAGCAGAAAGGGTACACGAAGGGATGGACGCAGATCGTGGAGATTATGGACACACAGCACTCTGTCGCCTCAGAGATGAAAAACCTCGACGGAGACACCATACACATAGAGCAACCGACCGAGCCAACGGAACAGGTCTGTCAAATCTGTGAGAAGGTAGGCATTCCCACAATGCC
>JAIKWS010000136.1 GCA_024684515.1 Prevotella sp. | reverse complement strand
CAAACTAGTTTGGCTCTGCTCTCGCTGCTCCAAAAGTTCCCCTAAGAGGAGGGGAGGGGAGTGGCTACGCGATGTCCGTAACTCGAGGCTACGCGATGTCCTTCACTCGTGGCTACGAGATGTCCTTCACTCGTGGCTAGCGCACGGCTGGCTAAAGCGATACCTGCCAGTGAGCTTCATGCCAATGGTCATGATAAAAGTCTATTTTTTCATCAAGTATCAATCTTCAACCGCACAGGTCGAAATTTTTCATCTTCGGTCTTACCCACCATATATTATACACCCAAATGCAACATGCAACAATGCAACAATGCAACAAATTCACATAACTTGTTGATTATCAATAGTCTGAAAATTCATCAAAACTATCAACAGCTGATTTTTGCAACAAAAACGGCTTGTTTCCGCGTAAAACCACCCTCATTTTCGAATTTTTGGAAGCAAATTCTCGCATCGCGACAGCAGTTTTTCACATCTAGACAGCAGTTTTCGCATCCTGACAGCAGTTTTTCGTGACAGGTGCTATTTGCTAACAAACTGCGTTGGCGAGACACCATACATGCTTCGGAAGGAACGGCTGAAATAGCTTGGTGACGAGAATCCTGTCGCATAGCTAATCTCCGCAATGCTCATCGTGGTCTCGCGTAATAGCTCCGCAGCACGTCGCAGCCGAATGGTACGCATGAACTCCGTTGGCTTCTGTCCTGTTGCCGACTGTATCTTGCGATAGAAGGTCATGCGGCTCATACATAGATCCCTGCTCAGTTGCTCGACGGAATACTTCTCATCGTCGAGATGAGGCATGAAGGCTGCTATCGCCTCGCTAAGGAATGGACTCAACGGCATGGAGGCATCAGCAGTAATATCCTCACTGACCTCATCCATCTTGTTGTCCTCGACCTGTGCTGCGGTGGGTGTTACCACGTCGGCAATGGCCTGTCTGGCGACAGCATCAGAAGAGGCATAGGAATCGAGCAACTGGATGAACCGCTTACGCTGGCGACGCAATACGATATTATATATCAGCAGCACCACCAGGGCAATCAGCACCAGGACGTAGAGGGATATCATCCACCATGATGTGAGCCATCGGGGCAGCCGTTCCACAATCCTGGTGTCTGGAGCAAGATGCTGGCTCCACCGTCCTAGCGGCTGTGTCTCGCAGAGTTCAACACTATAGGTATCGCTGTTCTCGATGCCCTGCTGTGCCAACGTGTGCCGCACCGGATCGTAGCGACGCACATACTTATCGCTGACGAGCAACAGCCGTGAGCGACCATCGAGAGCAAGATGGCTGACAGCATCGCCATATTCGTTGGAAGCATAATCATCGAGCATGAGATTGCCATTGGCATAGCGATAGAGCTTGCCATAGATGGTGGCCAGCCACAACGTGCCATCGGGTGTCACCGCAAGTCCTGACACATCGGTTTGCTCGAGCAGTATCTGATCGTCGTGTGTAGCAATAGCAAGCCTGTGAACGTTGTTTCCTGTTGAATACCACAAATGGCCATTGCCATCGTCAGTCATAGCGACAGGTCTCTGCTGAAGCGTTGCTACAGGCATCAGCGTGTCGGCAGTACAAGCATACAACTGCTGCCCGTCAGTAGTCCAGATGCCCCCTTCCGTCCTTGGTGCAATGGTAGGCAGTAGCTGTCGAGGAGCAAGCACGGGCAGCGTTTCACCCTGGCGGTGAGACAAAAGTCCCTGCCGTTCGCGGTATTCCCAGGCCACATCCCCATCGTGGAGGATGCCGTCGTACCAAGGCTCTGCAGGCTGTGTAGCAATCACGAAGGACCCTGGCTCGCTACCCGAGACGAGCAGACGTCCCTTGAGATCGAGCGAAAGGGTATGCAGCACCAAGGGTCCCTCGGGCAGAAGGCCTTCGGTAGGAATACTCCTGAGCTGGTTCTTGCTGTCGAAGAGCAGAAGTCCGTCCATCGTTACCATCCATAGCCGCTTGCCATCGGCAGAGGGCTGCAAGTCCACACAGATGGCAGCCCCCGATGCAGGTTGCATGTCGACCGTACCATCTGAAGGATGATAGCAGACGATGCCCTGTCCGACAGTACCTATCCAGAGGTCGTCGGCAGTTTGTCCATCGGCAATGTCGGTAGGCTGTGAACTCAGAGGCCAGGGCATCTCCCGAAATTCATCGCCATGCAGGCACAACAGTCCCCCCTGCCACTGAGTAGCCCAGATGCGCGATGAATTGTCCTCAAAGAGATGTGCCACGTAGACATCGTTTCCCTTCCATCGCGAAGGATAGACATGTAGCAAGCAGAGGGAGGCATCGTAATGATAAATCTTCCTGTTGGCGGTAAGAATCACCTCGCCATTGCTGGTGACAAGTATGTCGTCGACACGATTGTCGTCAACCTCCTCGAGTCGGGCAATGGTGAAAAGGTTTCTGTTGAGCTTGTAGGCACCATGATAGGTACCGATGATCATCATCGAATCAGCCTGTGCAATAGAAGCGATATTGTTGCTGCCAAGCAGATGTGGGTTGTTGCCATCATTTTGCCATATCTCCATCGTACGTCCATCGTCACGGCATAGTCCTCCTCCCTCAGTGGCATACCACAGACAGCCATCGCTATCCTGTGTCATCGCCAGCACACGCTCGGACGACAGTTGTTCGCGATGGGGCAACATGAGTCGACAAAACTGCTGTGCCTGTAGTCCGGCAGCCAGCATGCTAACGATAAATAACGATAAAGTGCGTATCATTGAGGTCGTTGGTCGCAATTTTCCTGCAAAGATACATAATTTAAACATGAAGTTACAAAAGTGCATCATCCTTTTAAGTAATTTTCATACTTTTGCAGCCAAATTACTATACATTTCTAACTAAACAACTACAATGAAAACAAAACTGACAACCTTAATCCTGGCATTGTCGCTGTCGGCACTGTCTACGACAACGAGCCTGGCACAGCCCATCACGGCAGGTGCCCACACACGTGTTCAAACCATCTATGGTCCCATCGAAGGCTATCAGGACGGCAGTATCTTCACTTTCAAAGGCATCCGCTATGCCAAGGCCGAGCGATTCATGCCACCACAGGCACCCGACAAGTTCACCGAAGTGAGACAATGCAAAGTCTATGGCCCACAGGCACCTCAGAACGAGAGTCTGAGATGGAACGACCGCAACAGCCAGAGCGACTATGGCTTCGGCAACCAGTTCGTCACAGAACCAATGGACGAGCAGGCATGTCTGGTGCTGAACGTATGGACACCGAGCATCAACGACAGTAAGCGCAGGCCTGTCTTCGTGTGGATACATGGTGGTGGATATTCTGGCGGCTCAGGCCACGATCTACCCTGCTACGAGGGACGTGCCCTTGCCGAGGCTGGCGATATCGTGGTAGTGAACCTGAACCATCGTCTGAACATCCTGGGCTATGTGGACCTGACGGGACTGGGCGGCAAATATTCCCAGTCTGTGAATCTCGGACAACAGGACATCGTGAAAGCACTGGAATGGGTGCGCGACAACATAGACCGTTTTGGTGGCGACCCTCAGCAGGTGACCATCGGTGGACAATCGGGCGGTGGTGGCAAGGTGTCTACCCTGCTGGCCATGCCCAGTGCCAAAGGCCTCTTCTGCCGTGCCATCGTACAGAGTGGCTCTACGCTACGCCAGTCAGATCCTAAGGGAACCCGTCAATTCGGTCGTGAGCTGGCAGCAGAACTAGGACAGCCCGCCACAGCCCAGGCCGACTTCACGAAATTCACCTATGACGAGCTGAACCAAGCCGTGACCCGTCTTGCCCAGCGTGGCATCCGCGGTGGCTTCTCACCCGTGGTCGACGGCACCATCCTGCCTCAGCATCCCTTCGACCCCGCCTCTCCCGAATCGAAAGACGTACCCATGCTCATCGGCACCGATTTCAACGAGTTTACTTTCGACATCAGCAAGGAGATGACATGGAGCGAAGCCGAAGATGGTGTCAAAAAACGCATGGGCGAGGAGCAGGGTAGCAAGTTCATCGCTGCTTTCAAGAAGGCCTATCCAAAGGCAGAAGCCAAAGAGATGAGCTATGTGGATACTGGCTTCAGAGCAGGAGCCGTCCGTCAGGCTACAGCCAAGTCAAAGCAGGGAGGTGCTCCTGCCTACCTCTATCTCTTCACCTGGAAG
Source organism: Prevotella sp. (assembly GCA_024684515.1). Taxonomy (GTDB): domain Bacteria; phylum Bacteroidota; class Bacteroidia; order Bacteroidales; family Bacteroidaceae; genus Prevotella. Next base: position 11,257 of record JAIKWS010000136.1, on the reverse strand, counting down.
CCCGAGAGCAACGCACTGGGTGCCTCGCACGGTATGGAACTGCCTTTCATGCTGCACAATGTCAGTCTGCAACGAGAGATGACGGGTGCCTCAGCAACAGCCTACAAGTTCGAGAAGCTCATCAGCAGCATCTGGCTCTCTTTTATCAAGACTGGCAACCCCAACACAAAAGGACTGCCCAACTGGGAGCCCTATAACGAGGAGACAGGCATCACGATGATTCTCGACAACAAGTGCGAGCCACTGAGCCATCACGATCGCGAGCTGATGCAGATGAGTCGCAGCATCTGGTAGACAAGGATAGGAAGCTGACACAAAACACTAACATCCCCCTTCTGCTATCGCATCGATACGAAAAGCAGGAGGGGGATAGATATATTCGGCTATAGAAAACGCCGAAAGGGGTTATGCTATCATAACCTCATCGTACGAGCCAGCTCATCAGCACTGATAAGCATGACGACGAAGGCTATCAGCATGAAGGCGAAGCCGATGATGGCTAGCACACCAACGTAGATAGCTGCAGAACGCAGATCGCTAAGACTCTCACCTACCAAGCGCGAGTCGTTCGACTGCATGGCTTGCTTTGCCTTCGAGCACATCGAGAATCCCTTCAGGATAGGATAGATGTAGATGGCAATAGGAATCAAATAAACAAGGAGGATAGCCACTGGTGCATGGGCAGCAATGACAGCTACGAGAGCAAGTATAACCACAAGGATCAAGCTGATCAGTGAAAGCATGGCGATGGTACGTATCCATTTGGCAGCTCCAAGCAGATGATACTGGGCATTGCCATCGAATGTCATCGGTGCCGAGCCATAGGCCTGCTGGTATCCTTGCTGATAGGGCTGCTGATACTGTTGCTGCTGTTGATACTGCTGGTACTGCTGCTGTTGCTGCTGGTACTGCTGCTGTTGTTGCTGGTACTGTTGCTGCTGTTGGTACTGTTGCTGCTGTTGCTGGTACTGTTGCTGCTGCTGTTGGTACTGTTGCTGCTGTTGAGGATTAGGCTGGTAGGGCTGACCTTGCGGCTCCCACGAACCTCTGACGGTGTTGTTTTCGTCCATAATGTTTAATCGTTTAATATATTGTTAATGAAAGAATTGTCTAATAAGATTCATCGTGCTTAATCTCATCGATGGTCAGCTTGCGACTGTCTATCTTTCGCCAGCAATAGAAGATATATGCCAGTACAAAAGGAACGAGTAGTGATACCCAGAACATGGTGCGCAAAGTGAAGAGACTACTGCACGAGTTCTCGATGGTGAGCGACATCTGTGCATCGACCGTTGAAGGATAATAAGCTGTGCTGTTCCAACCTGCACAGAGCAAGAGTGCCAACACGGTGAGCACCGTGCCGATGCCTGCTGGCCAGATGCCAGCCAGACCAGATGCTGACGATGAGCGACGCACCTCGATGAAAATGCCATAGAGCACAAGCACCACGCCTACCAATAGCAGAATGAGTACTGGCCACATTTCCAGTAGATTGTGCAGATACTTGTTGGGCTCGATGACGATGGCACCAGTGGCATCGTAGGCATAGCCGTCTTTCAACAGCAGGTGGACCAGATAAGCCACGAAGAGCACCAGGAAAGGGATAGCAGATCCCACCAGTCGAACTGAAGCACGCGAAGCAATATCCTCATCGTCCACATTATTTATAATATACAAGGTGCCAAGGGTGCGGGCAAGGAACATAACGGCCAGACCGAACACCAGTACCCACGGGTTGAGCAAGGCATCCAAACCATGCGAGGCATTGCCCCAATGGCTAATCACGGGGGTCACAGCGGCAGCATCGAGGAAATTGCCCTTCTCAACTACGAAATTGGAACCCTCGAAGAAGGTGGCCACGGCACCGCCCAGCAGCAAGGGACCCAGGATGCCATTGAGCACGAGGAACCACTGGAACACATCAGGGCCAAGCAGATTGCCCAGCTTATTCTGGAACTCGTAGCTCACGGCCTGCAACACGAAGGAGAAGAGGATGATCATCCACAGCCAGTAGGCTCCTCCGAACGAGGTGCTGTAGAACAGGGGGAACGAGGCAAAGAAAGCACCGCCAAATGTGACAAGGGTGGTGAACGTGAACTCCCACTTACGACCTGTTGAGTTGACCACCAGACGACGTCCCTCTGGCGTCCAGCCCAGTGAACGGACCATGGAATTGGCTCCCTGGACAAACATCAGGAAAACGAGCAATGCCCCCAAGAGGGAAACCACAAACCACCAGTAATGTTGCAAAAATGAATATGTCATAATCTTATTCCCCCGACCCCTCAGACAGAGGGGAGTGCCCGACGTTTTCAGGGGGAGCAATCGGGCTTGTTAATGAGGTTGACGTTTACTTGTTGCTATCTATAGGAGCATCCGGCATCTCAGGACCTTTCTTGATCTGCTTCAGCATGATATTGATCTCTACTGCCAGCATGGTGGTAAAGAGCACGAGGAAGAGCACGAAGGTGAGCATGACGGACGAAGAATGAAGATCGCTGACGGCAGCCCAGGTGGGCAGCATGTCCTGGATGGTCCACGGCTGACGTCCGAACTCTGCCACCAGCCAGCCACTCTCGGAGGCGATATAAGCCAGGGGAACCATGATGATGGCACCGATATATAGCCAGCGTGGCATCTTCGTAGCTCCATGTACATCGCTATGGGCTTCGTCCATCAGGCCAAGGGCAGAGAGCAGGCGACGAGAGAATACGGACAGGAACGGTATGCGATAGGCGAGCACCACCACCAGTCCGAAGAACAGGATCAGCAGGCACCCCAGTCCCACCATCGTACGGAAAGCCCAGAAATTGACAGGGATATTGGGCACCAGCTGATGTTTGTCCTTCACATAGCCATAGCCGAAATAGCGTTCGTTCTCGCGGAAGGTCTGCAGCTGTGCTTGTGCCTCCTCGGCATTGCCGTCTTTCTTTGCCTGCCTATAGGCTTGCAAGGCAGCAATAGCCTTTCTTCCACTGGCAATCTTCTCGTCGGCAGAGGGCTCACGTGTGCCATCAGGCTTGACATAGCCATTGAGGATGTCGTTGATGCCAGGAACATAGCCGTCAAGGGTGTTGGTAGCCATCAACGACAGTCCATAGGGCATCGCTATCTTCAGTGCTGGCTCTTCCTCGTTGGTATAGTCAGGCTGACTGAAGGGATTGACCAATGCCACCATCGTCAGACTCTGGCTGTTGCCACCATTATAGAGGGCCTCCATAGCCGCCAGCTTCATAGGCTGCGACTCTGCAACGTCCTGTCCCGACTTATGCCCAGTGAGTGCAGCTCCCACAGAAGCTACCAAGCCTACTACCGCAGCAATCTTGATACTCTGGGTGGCAAGCTCGACATGCCGCTTCTTCAGCAGATACCAGCAGCTGACAGCCACTACGAATACGGCACCCACTATCCAGGCGGAGATGACCGTATGCAGGAATTTGTCTACGGCAAATGGCGACAGTGCCACATCGACGAACGAGGTCATCTCGTTGCGCATCGTATCGGGATTGAACTCGCACCCCACAGGACTCTGCATCCACGCATTGGCCACCAGAATCCACCAGGCACTCAGTGTGGCACCTATTCCCGTCAGCCAGGTAGAGGCCAGATGGAATCCGGCACTAACCTTCTTCCATCCAAAGAACATCACAGCCACGAAGGTTGACTCCATGAAGAAAGCCACGATACCCTCGATGGCCAGCGGAGCTCCAAAGATATCACCCACCAGCCAGGAGTAGTTACTCCAGTTGGTGCCAAACTCAAATTCCAGAATCAACCCCGTTGCCACTCCCATGGCAAAGTTAATACCGAAAAGACGTTGCCAGAATTTGGACGTTTCCTGCCAGAAGTCAACCACAGCAGCATCAGCTCCGTGTTTGCGCTTCTTGTAGTAAATCGTCTCACAAATGCCCATGACCACCGCTAGGCCTAACGTTAGCGGTACAAAGAGCCAATGATAGATGGCTGTCAAGGCAAACTGTGCCCTTGACCAATCAATGGTACCGGCATCAATAGATAATAGGATGTCGTGCATAATAATAATATTTTAATGTTGTGAACGATCGATGAGTTCTGTGGCTACATATTCCGGCTCTTCACCCTCCTCAGCATGACTGCTAAGGAAATTGGGGAAGAAAAACACCTTCAGAATAACAAACATAATGAAAAGCTTCACCAGGATTACCGCCCAGAGGGTTTTCCCTAGTGTCATACTGCGGAAACCATCATAATACAGATGGAAGGCACGATACCAAAAGCTGTCGCCGGACATAGTTTATAGGTTCTTAATACGCCACAAAGATAGTAAATTAATATGAAACGCCCAAAAGAAATACTAAAATCTTTTGCTATTTCATTAAAAACTCGTAATTTTGCATCCATATTTTAGTTCAGAACATGAAAAAAGGATATTTGATTGCCGGCCTAGGGTCGGCATTGGTGGTAGCTGCCATACTCGTCTTGCTTGTCATTCTGCCCCAGCAAAGTGACAACAAAGAACTGGAGCAGAAAGTATCTGCCATCGAGGAACTGGCACAGCTGGAGAAAGAGGAGATGGAGAACGACTACCAGCGGCTTGGTGAGCAATACGGTGAGATGATGAGCCAGATTACCAACGACTCGCTGATTGCCCAGCTCACACGCGAACAGCTACGCACACAACAGCTGCTGGAGGAGCTGAAGAAAGTAAAGGCTGATGACACACGCGAGATCACACGGCTGAAGAAAGAACTCAACAGCGTGCGTGCCGTGCTGCGCGACTATATACGGCAGGTGGACTCCCTCAATCGCATCAACCAGAATCTAAGGCAGGAAAACACACAACTCAGCGGACGACTGGAAGAGAGTCACCGGCAGAACCAGAACCTGGAACAGCAGCGGGAGCAATTGACAGAAAAGGTCACCATTGCAGCACAGCTCGATGCCACGGCCATCAACATGACGGCACTCAACAAGCGCAACAAGAACGCCAAGAAGATCAAGGACGCCAAGACGCTACAGGTCAACTTCAATATCTCGCGCAACGTAACGGCAGAGAACGGACAGCGTACCATTTTCGTGCGGATACAGACACCTAATGGCAGCGTACTCAATGGCGGTGGTACCTTCGCCTACGAAAACCGGCAACTGGAATATTCCATGAAGAAAATCATCGAGTATAGTGGTGAAGAGACGCCTGTCACCGTCTACTGGCAGGTGGGAGAGTATCTTGAAGCCGGTGAGTACAGGGTCAGCATCTTCGCCGACGGCAACATGATTGGCTCGCGTGCGTTCAATTTTGAAAAATAACCATTATATACTATGTTCTTTCATAAACACAGCTTTTTGGGAATATGCCTGCTGACGACACTTGCCATACCCATGAAGGCCCAACAGCTGCTAAGCCTAGACAGCTGTAGGGCTATGGCCCTGCGCAACAACAAACAGCTTGGCATTGCCGAACTGAAGCAAGACGTGGCGCACAACATCAAGAAGTCGGCACGCACCAAGTATTTGCCTCACCTTTCGGCCATAGGCACCTATCAGTTTACCAGCGAGGAGATATCATTGCTCAGCGATCAGCAGAAGTCTTCGATTAGCAATCTTGGTACGAACATGGCAGGCAACATACAGGGCATGACCAGTGGACTGCAGACGCAAATAGGACAGCTAGGGCAGATGCTAGGACAGCTCGGGGTGCCCATGGAGGCTTTCCAGCAGATGGCGGGGCAGATGCAGCAGCAAATGGGTCAGACCATGACCAATACCGTAGGCCTGCTGAATACCGAGGGGCAGAAGATCGTGGATGCCTTCCGTACAGACACACGCCACATCTTCGCCGGCAGCCTGCTCGTCACGCAACCTGTCTTCCTGGGTGGCTCACTCATCGCCATGAACCGCATGGCCGACATCAACGAGGACATGATGCAGAATGCTGCTGACGTGCGTCGACAGGCTGTCATCTACTCCACCGACATGGCCTACTGGCAGATTGTATCACTCAGGCACAAACAGCGACTGGCTGAGAGCTTCCTCGCCGTAGTGAAGAAACTGGACGACGACGTGCAGAAAATGATACAGGAGGGGGTGGCAACACGCAGCGAGGGCCTCAGCGTCAGTGTGAAAGTCAACGAGGCTGAGATGACACTCCAGAAAGTCAACGACGGCATCGTACTTGCAAAGATGCTCCTCTGCAAGCAGATCGGACTGCCAATCAATACCGATGTGAGACTGACGGATGAGGACGCTGAGCAGATTGCCACCGTCACCCTACATCCACAGCTCAATATTGAGCAGGCTATCGACAACCGACCAGAGATCAGAATGCTCGACAATGCCGTCAGCATCAGCCAGCAGGCCACCAACATCCTCAAAGCAGGACATCTGCCACAGGTAGCACTCACTGGGGGATACGCCATCAGCAATCCCAATGTCCTCAACGGCTTCGAGAAGAAGTTCGCAGGATTCTGGAATGTTGGACTACTCGTCCGCATACCCATCTGGAACTGGGGCGATGTGGCCTACAAAGTGAGGGCATCGAAAAGTGCTACCGCCATTGCACGGCTGGAGAAAGACGAGGCTCGTGAGCTCATCGAACTACAGGTCAATCAGAGCAGCTTCAAGGTCGACGAGGCTAACAAACGGCTAGCTATGGCACAGACCAACATACAACGGGCTGAAGAGAACCTGCGGGTGGCCAATATAGGATTCAAGGAGGGAGTAATCACCCCGACTACCGTCATGGAGGCACAAACTGCATGGCTACAGGCACAATCACAGAAAATCGATGCCGAGATCGATGTCAGACTCTCGCAGGTAGACCTGCAAAAAGCACTCGGAAATTTACATGTTGAAAACTGATGATAAACAACTGATAAGACTATGGACAACAAAATACAAGCAAAGAAACAGCATAGCAACATCCTGCTCGCCATCCTTGGCTTTGTCATCGTGGTGGTCATCGTGGCCGCCATCGGATTCTTCACCCTCGACCGCAACCCGGAAATCATACAGGGACAGGTAGAGGTTTCTGAGTATCGTGTTTCCAGCAAGGTGCCTGGACGTATCCTGGAAATCAGAGTACAGGAAGGAGACTTCGTACATGCCGGTGATACGCTGGCCATTCTCGATGCACCCGAGGTGCATGCAAAGATGCAGCAGGCACAGGGAGCGGAAGAAGGAGCCAGCGCACTCGAGCAGATGGCTCGCAATGGTGCACGCAAGGAACAGGTGCAAGGTGCCTTCCAGCTACTGCAGCAGGCTAAGGCGGGGCTCGAGATTGCCGAGAAGAGCTATCAGCGTGTGCAACGGCTCTTTGACGAGGGGGTCGTAAGTGCACAGAAGCGTGATGAAGCCGAGGCTCTCTACAAGTCTTCGCAGGCACAGGCCAAGGCAGCACAAAGCCAGTATGACATGGCCGTGAACGGTGCACGCATGGAAGAGAAAATGGCCGCTCAGGCTCAGGTCAACCGTGCACGAGGGGCCGTGGAAGAAGTCAACGCCTACATCGGTGAGACCATCCAGATTGCACAGATGGACGGTGAGGTGAGCAGCATCTATCCCAAGATCGGAGAGCTAGTAGGAACGGGAAGCCCCATCATGACCATCTCGATGATGAACGACCTGTGGGGAACCTTCAACGTGCGAGAGGACCAGCTGGCAAACATGCAGATAGGACAGGAAATCACGGCCTTCGTACCCGCTTTCAACAAGGATATCCGAATGAAGGTCTACCACATGAAAGACCAGGGGGCTTATGCCGTGTGGAAGGCTACCAAGGCCAGCGGACAGTACGATCTGAAGACCTTCGAGGTGAAGGCACGTCCTATAGACGATATCGAAGGGTTGCGTCCTGGCATGAGCCTGGTGATTAAATGAACAAGATACTGCAAATATCGCTTCGCGAGGGTCACATCTTGCTGAAGAACCCCATCTATATGTTCTGTATGGTGGTGTTCCCCATTTTGCTGACCATATTCTTCACATCCCTGCTCGACGACGGACAGCCGCTTGATTTGCCCGTGGCCATTGTCGACGAAGACAACACGTCAACCACACGGGCACTGGCACGACGGCTGGATGCCTTCCAGAACTCGGAAGTGACAGCTCACTATGCCAGCGTCAGCGAGGCACGGAGGGCCATGCAGGAAGACCGCATCTACGGGTTCCTCTATTTTCCGCGAGGCACCACCGACAAGCTGCTGGCAGGCAGACAGCCAAAGATTTCCTTCTACTACTCGCTGACGGGTATCACAGCAGGATCGATGGTCTATAAAGACCTGAAGACCATTTCCACACTTGGATCAGCAGCCATTGGACAGGCACAGCTACAGGCACGAGGATTCACAGATGCACAGATACAGACATTGCTGCAACCCATACGTCTAGACCTGCACCAGCTCAACAACCCACAGACCAACTACAACGTATACCTGACCACCACCCTGGTGCCAGGACTGATGATGCTGCTGATGTTCCTCATCACAGCCTATTCCATCGGTATGGAACTGAAGTTCGATACCGGCAAGGAATGGCTGCGCATGGCCGACAACAACATACTCGTTGCACTGATAGGAAAGCTATTGCCTCAGACTTTGATCTTCCTCGCCGTTACCCTGTTCTACGAGTTCTATGTGTTCGGCATCCTACAGTTCCCACACCCCGGTGGCACTTTCGACCTCGCCTTGCTTTGCCTGCTTCATGTGCTGGCCTCACAGGGTTTTGGAGTCTTTGCCTTCGGTCTGATGCCATCGTTGCGCATGTCCATGAGTATCTGCTCGCTATGGGCGGTGCTGAGCATGTCGATGGCAGGAAGCGCATTCCCCATCATTGGCATGGACGGCCCTCTGCAAGCCGTCAGCTGGCTGTTCCCACTGCGCCACTATTACATGATATATCAGATATGTGTCTTCAACGGCTATCCACTGCTCGAGGCATGGTTCCACCTGGCAGCACTCGTGGCATTCATACTCTTGCCCTGGCTGGTGTTGAAGAAGATTAAAAACGCCATGTTGACCTATGTATATATTCCGTAACGCCCTGGAGGCACTCAAAGATGCCTGCTTCATCTGGCGCGAGGAGATGCGACAGGTGGTCAAGGACGAGGGAGTACTCATCTTCTTCATCCTCGTACCACTGTTCTATCCCCTACTCTATTCGTGGATATACAACAACGAAGTGGTGCGTGAGGTACCTGTCGTTGTGGTCGACGACTCGCACTCCTCACTCTCGCGAACATTCATCCGACAGTGTGATGCCTCGCCCGACGTGAAAATACTTGCCTATGCTTCCGACCTCGACGAAGCGCAGTCGCTGCTCAGCCGGCAGGTAGCACGAGGCATCTACTACCTTCCCAGCGACTTCGAGACGCATATCAACAGGATGGAGCCTGCCACCATCAGCGTCTATTGCGACATGAGCCTGATGCTCTGCTACAAGGCCGTCTACCAGACGGCACAGACGGTGAGCATGCAGATGGGGAGCAACATCACCACACGCCTGGGACAGCACTATACCACACGCGAGGAGGAGATAGCATCCAGACCACTCGCCTTTGAGGAGGTACCGATCTTCAACCCCACCGGCGGCTACGGATCGTTCATCATTCCTGCCGTACTCATGCTCGTCATACAGCAGACTCTCGTGCTGGGCATAGGACTTAGTGCCGGTACAGCCAGGGAACGAAACCGCTACCGCAACCTCATACCCATCAGTCGACACTATGGAGGCATGTTCCGCATCGTAGGAGGCAAGGCGATGGCCTACTTCATGATCTATGCCGTGATGACAGCATACCTCATCTTCATCATACCACGGCTGTTCGGATTTACCGCCATCGGCAATCGCAGCGACCTCGCACTGTTCATGCTGCCATATCTGCTCGACTGCATCTTCTTCGGAATGGTGGTGTCGTGCCTGGTGCGCTATCGCGAGAACGTCATGTTGCTGATGGTGTTCATCACCATTCCCCTGCTGTTCATATCGGGTGCCATCAGCTGGCCACAGTCCAGCATATCAGGCATCTGGCAGGGCATATCATGGCTCTTCCCCAGTACGTTCGGCATACGGGGATATATACGTATCAACGAGATGGGAGGCACGCTAGCCAACGTGCTCACCGAGTACTATGTGCTATGGGCACAGGCACTGGCCTACTTCATACTGGCCTGTCTCGTATACCGCTACCAGATCTTCCTCACACGCAGGGAGGCACGACTGCGACTTAACGAAATGAAGAAACAATAAACCTAACCACCACTATGACCAAAAAACATCAATATCCCATTACCCTGGCCACCGTATTCGCCACTATCATGGTGCTCACAGCATGTGGAAGCTCACAGAAAACGGAGACTACCTATACCGAGGCAAAGTCCTACCATTTCCAGCGCATCGACGGCACCACATCACCAGCGCAACAGGCCACGCGCACCCTGCACTTCAAGACCACCGGCACTACTACCACCGGCACCACTACTACCGGCCAGGCCACGGAAGGAGTACAGACCACACAAAAGGCTACCCAAAAGCAGTCCGGCACCGCCACTGTCAGTGCAGGTTCGAAGAAATCGACCAAATAAGCCAACAGGCACAACATCTGAGACAAGCGTTTCAGCACTATCTCACCTACTCTACAAGGCTTTCCTTGTATGGTAGTTTCGTTATGAGCCGTAATCCCACTATGAGCGAGCCGTAATCTCACTATGAGCGAGCCGTAATCTCACTATGAGTGAGCCGTAATCTCACCATGAGTGAGCCGTAATCTCACCACGAGCGAGCCGTAACCTCACCATGAGTGAGCCGTAATCTCACCATGAGCGAGCCGTAATCTCACCATGAGCGAGCCGTAATCTCACCACGAGTGAGCCGTAATCTCACCACGAGTGAGCCGTAATCTCACCATGAGCGAGCCGTAATCTCACCACGAGTGAGTTCCAGCAGACTCATATCAGTTCACGATACTCCGTCGGCGACATTCCGCTGTGAGATTTAAAGAATCGGCTGAAGGTCGCTTGTTCAATAAAGCCCAGCTTCAGGGCTATTTCCTGAATGGTGAACTGCTGTTTATAGCGTAGCAGGATTTTTGCCTGTACCATCACATAGCCGTTAATCCATTCCAGGGCATTCGTCTTCGTATGCTGTTTGATGATAGTAGCAAAATGCTTGGGCGATAGATGAAACAGATCGGCATAGAAACGCACTTCCCGATGCTGGGCATGGTGCTGGGTGATGGCTTGGTAGAACTGGGTGAACATCTGCTCGTGAGGCGATGGCTCATGTT
>JAIKWS010000126.1 GCA_024684515.1 Prevotella sp. | reverse complement strand
ACGCTAGGTGTAATAGATAGTTCTGCAGACCCCACCCCTACCCCTCCCCTAAGAGGAGGGGAGGGGAGTGCCATCCGGCTGAGACCTGCGGGATGAGGCCATGCGGGGTGTGGGCACCGGAGGTTGCTGCAGCAGCAACGTACAGAACAGCAAACGGCAAAATGCCTGCCAGTTGAGGCCACCCGCGGCCTGTATCATCCAAGGTACTCACTCACATGACTTTCGACTTCTCGACCCTCTCGACTTTTCGGGCTTTTCGGTTTTTTCGGATTTCCCCGCGACGTTCCAGGCATAGTAAAGAGATTTTCGTGACTTTCGGGCTTTTCGATGTTTTCTGATTTCCCCACGAGGTTCAATGTACAGGCAAAATTTTCGGGTATTTCGGTTTTTCGGATTTTTTTCGGAATAAAAGAATAAAGGAATTTGGGAATAAAAGAATAGAAGAATTTAGGAATTTAAATCAACTAGCATTATGAAGAACAAAGAATTCTGGAGGGCTGTCCTCCAAGTGATAGCCAGCATCATCACTGCGGCTCTGACTGCACTGGGAACTACCAGTTGCATGGGATGCGGACCTTTTTAGACCATCCCGTCCTCCCTGTTGAGAGAGGTGAAAGGTGAAAGACCCTCCGGTCCTCCTTGCTTAGAGAGGTGAAACCATCTGGAAAGATTGACCAAGAGAAAGTCCCTCACAAGTATAGACGCCTGTAGAGGGACTTTGCTTTTGTAAAATGTTAGAATGGAAAATGGAAAAATGAAAAAAATGGAAAATTGGGGTTGTAGACAACAAAAAGGGAAATCTGCGATTCCGGACAGCAGGAAATGTCAAAAGAGTGTTTCCCTCGATAGCCCTATTTTGGTAGAATCTTGACCCGATTTATCTTACGGAAGAAAGGCAACTGCTTTATTATCAGCACGTTGCCTTTCTTTCTGTCGGGATTACTGGACTCGAACCAGCGACCTCGCGCCCCCCAGACGTGTGCGCTACCAACTGCGCTAAATCCCGATCTGTAGCAAGGGGACAGGATGTTGTCCTGTTTTGCGAGTGCAAAGGTACTACTTTTTTTTCTAGCAACCAAATTTTTCTTCTCTTTTTTTTGTTTCTTCATGAAAAAACATTATCTTTGCACGTGAATATGACACATTATACTATAACTAAGCCCAAACAGTTGCGGACAATAGTTAAATTGCCCGCCTCCAAAAGCATTTCCAATCGAGCATTGATTATCTATGCTTTGTCGGATTGTTGCATATTGCCAGACAATCTGAGTGAATGTGACGATACTGAAGTCATTATCCGTGCACTTCGCGACAAGCCCCAAACGATAGATATCGGTGCTGCGGGTACCGCCATGCGTTTTATGACGGCCTATCTAGCAGCCGCATCAAAAGGTGAACATCTGATTACGGGCACTGATCGCATGAAGCATCGTCCGATCAAGGTGTTGGTAGACGCATTACGTCGATTAGGTGCTGCCATCAGCTATGAAGGAGAAGAGGGATTCCCCCCTCTGCGTATACGAGGCCAGCGTCTGAAGGGAGGCAAGCTGGAGATAGCGGGTGACGTCAGTTCGCAGTATATATCAGCCTTGCTGATGATAGGACCAATGCTGGACAATGGGCTCACGCTATGCTTGAACGGTGATATCATTTCTCGTCCTTATATAGATCTGACGCTATGGACGATGCGCGAGTTCGGCGCTTTGGCAGAATGGACATCGGTAGATACTATTGAGGTGAAGGCAAAACCCTATCAAGCCCGTAACTATTATATCGAGAACGACTGGAGTGCTGCCAGCTATTGGTATGAAATGGTGGCATTGTCAGAAGAAAGGGACGTGGAGGTACGTCTTCAAGGACTGATGGACGGTTCGAAGCAAGGCGACTCTTCGGTGCGCTATATTTTCAGCTTGTTGGGAGTGAAAACCGTCTTTGAAACAAAGACTCCAGGTACACCCACTATGGTGACGCTAAGGAGGAATAGTCACCGTGTGAAACGTCTGGATTATGATTTTGTGAACTCTCCCGACTTGGCACAGACGTTTGTCGTGACCTGCTGTGCCCTGGGTGTCCCATTTCATTTCACGGGTTTGCAGACTCTGAAGATCAAGGAGACGGACCGCATCAATGCGCTGAAGACGGAGATGAAAAAGCTAGGCTATACGCTGGAGGACCATAACGGCAGTGAACTGTCGTGGGACGGACGACGTGACGAGATTGCCGATACGGCGGCGATAGCGATTGATACTTATGACGACCATCGTATGGCCCTGTCGTTTGCTCCATTAGCCATGCATAGCCCAATAGTAATCAATCAGCCGAGTGTGGTGACCAAGTCATATCCATTATTCTGGGATGACCTTCGTGCAGCAGGGTTCGAGGTAACGGAAAAGTAATAGGTAGAGATGCAGTTTATACTGATTTGTGTTGGCTCGCTTGTGTTGCTGGGTGTGGTGGCTGCTTTGGCATCGCTGTTCAGCAAGGGCGGTGTCGACGAACCAGTGGCCGAGGCTCATGACTGCTCGTCGTGCAGTAGTGTGGCGTCGGGCGAGTGCAAGATTGGCTGTCTGTTGGAAGAGAAAAAACGTCGCGAAGGCAATAAAAAGCCACTTTCATAGTTTATATAATGTGATGCGAAGATCTGTCGTAGACATCCTGCTGTTGGCCTTTCTTCTGCTGATGGCCTCATGCTCTGTGCATAAGAATACTGCCCGGAGCCGTTTTTGGCAGTCGTTTACGGCCAGGTACAATACATTCTACAATGGCAAGCTGGCTTTTATTGATGGTTCGCTTGACAAGGAGAAAGGCAACAAGGATGACTATACCGAGATGCTGCCCCTCTTTACCGTAGCCAACAAGCAGAGTCGCTCGTTGGGTAGCGGAAACTTCGACCGTACCATAGAGAAGATGGAGAAGACCATCAAGCAGCATAGTATCAAGGCCCGTCCAGAATGGAAGAAGAACCGCAGGAAAACAGCCAAGGACATTGAATGGCTGTCGCGTCGCGAATACAATCCATTCCTGTGGAAGGCATGGCTGATGCTGGGACAGGCACAATTCCAGAAGGGAGCCTTTGATGAAGCTGCCGCCACATTCAGCTATATGAGTCGTCTCTATCAGACACAGCCGGCAATCAATGGCGTTGCCCGTGCCTGGCTGGCTCGCTGCTATAGCCATCTAGACTGGCTGTATGACGCGGAAGACGTGATACGCAACCAGCACCGAGACTCTATCCACTATCTGGCACAACCAGCATGGAATCAGACCCTGACCGACTACTATCTGCGCACAGGCAACCTGGAACAGGTGGTTCCCCTTCTGCGAAAAGTCATAAAGCGGGAGCACAGGAAGACGCAGAAGGCACGCGAATGGTTTATCATGGGACAAGTACTGGCAAGTCTCGGACGAACACAAGAGTCGTACAAGGCCTATAGCAGAGTGGCAGCACAGAACCCACCGTATGAACTGGAGTTCAACGCTCGTATAGCGCAAACGGAGGTCATGGGTGCCAGCAATTTCAAGAAGATGATCAGCCGTCTGAAGCGAATGGCAGCCTCGGACAACAATAAGGACTACCTCGACCAGGTGTATTATGCAATCGGCAACATCTATCTGACTCAGAATGATACTGCCAAGGCTATTGCGGCTTACGAGCAGGGTAACCAGAAATCGACTCGCAACGGCATAGAAAAAGGTGTCTTGCTGCTCAAGCTGGGAAATATCTACTGGCAGATGGAGCGCTTCAACGATGCTCAGCGATGCTATGGTGAAGCCATAGGACAGCTAGACAAGGAGCGTCCGGACTACGCAGAACTGTCGAAGCGCTCAAAGGTGCTTGACGAGCTGGTGCCTTTTACCGATGCCATCCATCTGCAGGATTCGCTGCAGGTGCTGGCCGCTTTACCAGAAGACAAAAGACTCGAGGCCATAGACCGCGTGATAGAAGAGCTAAAGAAGAAAGAGAAGGAAGAAGCTGACAAGGCACGGGAGGCCGAGGTGGAACAGGCATTGAACAGACAGGGTGCACAGGGCAACCGTAACAGGCAGAACCAAAGGAACAATCAGCAGAGCAATACCCAGATGTCGAGAGACGGGCAATGGTACTTCTACTCACAGATGGCAGTAAACCAAGGCAAGCAGACCTTCCAGCGGCAATGGGGCAAACGTGAGAATGCCGACAACTGGCAGCGTGTCAACGTGACTGTGGTAGGAGCGGTAGAACCTATGGCGGAAGACTCCTTGCTGGCAAAAGATGGCGGCAACCTGCCACTTGACTCCATTGCGGCACCCACAGAGGGAACTGGCGAGACAGGGAGCAATGCTGAAGCCGATAGCCTGGCTAACGACCCGCACAACCGTGAATATTATCTTGCGCAGATACCTTTCACGGAAGAACAGGTGGAAGCTAGCAATGAAATCATCAAGGACGGTCTCTATAACGCTGGTGTCATCTTCAAGGACAAACTAGAGAACCTTCCCCTGGCAGAGAAACAACTGGCTAGGCTAAGCACACAATATCCCGACTATGCACAGATGGACCAGGCATGGTATCATCTGTTCCTGCTCTATTCCCGCCAGGGAAGAGTATCAGAGGCAGACAGTTGCCTGGCTCGTATGAAAGCCTATTTCCCTGAGAGTGACTGGACCATCCTGCTCAGCAATCCTTATTTTGTGGAGAACGCACGTTTTGGCGTTCATATCGAAGACTCGCTATATGCAGCTACCTACGAAGCCTTCCGTGCCGACCAGCATGACGTCATTGCCGCCAACACACAGCTTTCTTCCGAGCGATTCCCATTGGGTGACAATCGTCCAAAATTCCTGTTTGTTCATGGACTGAGCCTGCTCAATCAGGGTGATGCCAAAGGTTGTGTCGACGAGCTGAAACAAGTGGTAGAGAAATATCCTCAAAGCGAGGTGACGGAAATGGCTGGTATGATAGTGAAAGGCGTTCAGGAGGGACGTACTCTCTATGGTGGGAAGTTTGACCTCGATGATATCTGGAACCGACGCGACCTGACTATAGAACAAGATTCCGCCTCTGTCGATACGTTGTCTGCCGACCGAGATGTTCCTTTCGTCTTCCTGCTTGCCTATCAGCCCGACTCGCTGGCTGCAGGCCTCAACGTCAGTACCGTGCAGGCAGAGAACCAGTTGCTATACGAGATGGCTCGTTTCAACTTCTCGAATTTCCTAGTGAGGAATTTTGACCTGGAGATAGAACGTGAGACGGGCTACAGCCGGATGTTGATAAGAGGTTTCCTGAATTTTGACGAAGCCTTGCAGTATGCCCGTCAGCTGATGGCAGCAGAATCGCTGTCGCTCATACTCGGATCGTGTCGTAGTCTTGTCATCAGCGAGCATAATCTGACGTTGATAGGGGCTCGCTACAGTTATAAGGACTATGACGAGTTCTACGAAAAGACACTACTGCCTTTGCCTATTAGCGACGAGGAACTGTTGCAGATGCCAGACTATGAGCTACCGATGGAAGAGGATGACGAGGACACTCCCGAGGAAGGAGAACCTCAACAGCAGGATAACGGCGGCTTTGACTTTGGTGACGATTTCTTCTTCTGACTGTCGCTGTTGCCCTCGCCAAATTGACACAGCAACTCTGGTTAACAACTTTTTGCTACAAAATAGAACCTCAAAACTTCGTTTTGTCGTCTTTTAAACATGATTGTCGCATAGAATACAAAAAAAGCATTCCCTTATTCGTTACATTAAGAAGAAAATGAGTACCTTTGCACCCAAATATACAACTATAACTTTAGATAACAATGAGAGAAAGATTCTTAAGCATGTTTTGGATGGCCATCGCTATTGTAGGCCTTGGCTTGAGCGTATCATCGTGCAAAGACGATGATGACGACGAGAAGAATGGTGACAATACTGAGCAGAAATCCGATGCTCAATATCAGGCACGTGACGTGTTCTGGAATGTTGTCAGCCAGCTTGTCAATCCCGACGATATTACTGACGACTATTTGGACAAGACTTTTGAGCCAACCATTGGCGAGGTCAGCGAGAGCAATCCCCTGGTACGTATTGTTGCCGTCAACGACCTGGCATCTGCAGCCCAGCAGTTTGCACATCTGGTGGATGCCAATATAGATGAGAACACTCCATCGTACGAGTACAGCAACTCTGCCGTAGGCACACTGACCTATACCCGCACCAACGACGGTCAGTCGCTGGCTACTGTCGACGTGAACATCAAGCAGTTGCCAACCCTGCAGCAGATCAAGTTCATGTCGCCCGAACAGGCTGGTGACAATGGGCTGTTCGGCTTCTCGGGTACGGCTTACTATCGTTTTGGCGATGTGATCAAGCGAGTGAACAGTAGTGGCATCACCGAGTACTGGGTATGTGTGCGGCCTGCCTTCAGCAAGGAGGGCAAGTCGGGCAGCTACTGGGCCACACTGAGCCCGCTGCCAGAAGAGAAGATTCACAGCTACACCTATAAGGGAAAGACATGGAATGTGCCTACAGCACTGGGCAACGATCTCACTCAGATTCAGAACTTTGCCGAGCTCCTGTATGCCATCATGGATCCTGACGACTGGTACAAGAACGTCACAGGGTCTCCGGCTCCTAAGTTCTTCGATGACTTCAGCGTGAAGAATGTCGACTATCACAACCAATACTTCTTCAAGCGAGTATTCTTTGCATGGAATCATAAGTCGGAAAATCAGCAAAACCTGTTCAAGACAATCTTCAATATGGAGGATGTTGACATCTGGCGTGAGATTTTCAGGAACAATGGCTTGCATCTGCTTTACAATGGCTACTCGTGGTGGGAGTCATTGTCATGGAACTGCGGTCTCTACGAGGTTACGATTAGAAATGGTGTAGGCAAGAATTCCAACTTCCACAACCTGGCCAAGTCAAAGCCCGAGGCCAGCATGGAGAATATCGACTTCGACGTGAAACAAGATTATACACGACTGAATATGCCATTGGTGAAAGAGGCATTCTTCAAGGACAAATACCCCCGTTGGATTATCCGTACCGCTAAGGGTAAGGAGCTGGCTACCAACGGCAAGGAGAATGCCAAGCAGAAGCTTGAAGGTATGACCGATGTGTATCGCTACAATGACTATTTCTATACGAATCTTGATTACAGCCAGGAGCCTCAGATCCTCAACAAAGGCAAGAAGTCGAATATTGGCAAGATTGTCGATACTAATGGCAAACTCTTTGAAAGCTATGCTGATTGTTTAAATAATGGAAAACACATGCCTATCGGTATTGTGGTCTACGATACGAACGACCTGAATGTAGAGGGTAAGGCTGCTGAGGCCTTCAGTATAGGTCAGCGTTTTGCCAATAAGGAAAACCTGTTGTGTATATCGATTATCCCTGCTAAGGATTTGCTGGCTTGGGGCGATCGTGGCAACTGCCTTAAGAATGCTTTCGACATAGACACCAATGGTATGTTCGAAAAGCTCGTTAAGGACTATGATGGTACGTCATATACCACCACATTGTACAAAGATGGGCACTCTCATCCTGCCGCATCAAGTTGTCATGACTATGATACCGAAATCTATCCTGGCTTCTCGCTTTCAATTATAAACAGCGGAATTGCACATTCTGACTGGTTCCTGCCTAGCGCAGGTCACTGGACCCTTTTCCTGAGGGGTTTGCGTTCATGGATATACTCGTTCGACGGGACTATCGTCAAGCAGAGAATTGATGATGTGTATAATAAGGCAATAGGAACCGATGAATTCATTGAACTTGCCGGTGAAAAATTCTACAACCTTAACCCCTTTGGCAAGGAGATATGGACCTCGTCGATGGCCGATGACAATAAAGCCTATGTCATAAGCCTGACTGAGGATGGAGGAGCCCGATTCATCAAGAAAGACAAGAGCGAGCCACACGTGGTCTATCCGTTCGTGTTCATTCAGGAAAATCCTTCCAGGTAGCATTGGGTATATCCCCTCTAGCGTTCCCCCCGCAGGGGAAGCAGACTAGGATTAGACAGAGAAATAGAGTATGAACAACGGCTGTTCATACTCTATTTTATTCCACATGAATTGACATATTTTCCGCTCACGATCAAAGATTACGGCTCGCTATGAGTGGGATTACGGCTCGCTATGAGTGGGATTACGGCTCACTATGAGTGGGATTACGGCTCGCGAAGGGTCATCCCATTGGAAAGAGACCGAACATCTTTGCATCAATCATATCGGTGACTTGCTTCAGGTGCTCAGGATTCTCACCAAACTTGCAAGTATCGCCATTGACGATGATCATGGGACCCTGATAGTGGGCAATCCATTCTTCGTAGCGGTTTCCAAGACCTTGAAGATAGTCAAGACGCATGGTCTGCTCATAGTCACGGCCTCGCTTCTGAATCTGAGCCACCAGGGTGGGTATGCTGGCTCGGATGTAGATCATGAGGTCGGGCAGTTTCACCAGCGACATCATCAGGTCGAATAGGTCACGATAGTTGTCGAAGTCGCGATCGCTCATCATGCCCTGATCGTGCAGATTGGGTGCGAAGATACAGGCATCCTCAAAGATGGTACGGTCCTGGATGATGGTGTCTGTCGACTTTGAAATCTCTACCACCTCCTTGAATCGCTTGTTGAGGAAGTATACCTGCAGGTTGAATGACCAGCGAGGCATATCTGCATAGAAGTCGGCCAGATAGGGATTGTTGTCAACGGGTTCGAATCGTGGCGTCCAGCCATATCGATGTGCTAAGAGCTTGGTCAGGGTGGTCTTGCCACTGCCAATGTTTCCGGCTATTGCAATGTGCATATTTATAGAGTTTTATGATTGTCGTTCTGAAGTGTTGCTTGACTGTCTTCCGTCGTACTGAAAAGTCCGAATAGCGTGCTGTCTATACGGTCAACGATTTTTGCAAAGTCCTTCGGCTGATGTTCGAAGTCTATATTGTCCTTGTCGATAGTCATCACACGTCCAGGATATTTGTTGGTGATGAAGTCCTCGTATCGCCTGTTCAGGTTCTCAAGATAGTCGAGTTGTAGCTGCTGTTCATAGTTGCGTCCACGCTTCTGGATATTGCCTACCAGATGTGCTACAGATGCACGTAGATAGATCATCAGGTCAGGGATGTGTACCACGGTCATCATCTGCTCAAAGAGTTCCATATACGTTTCGTAGTCTCGATCGCTCAGATGGCCCATAGCCTTGTTGTTGGCCATAAAGACATAGACCCCCTCGAAGATACTGCGATCCTGGATGATGGTGTGGTCGGACTTGTCAATGGCGATAAGGTCGCGGAATCGCTCCTTGAGAAAGAAGACTTCCAGGTTGAACGACCATCGATGAAGATCGCGGTAGTAGTCTTCAAGATATGGATTTCCCACCACAGCCTCGTAGCGTGGCTCCCATCCGTAGTGGCGGGCCAGCATCTTCGTTAGCGTGGACTTCCCGCTGCCTATGTTTCCTGCTATTGCTATGTGCATCGTGTGTGTTTGATATTTGTGATGTTGTGATGATTGGTTTATTGAAGTTGTTCGTGTATGAAGTTCGCCATATCGTCTACGACCTCTGCCGGTATGTTTCCTGGGATGGTGTATTCCTGTGGAGTCGGCTTTCCTTCGCCAGTGAGGAAGAGATGGTTGAGCGACGGGTAGTACTTGAAGCATACGTTCCTTCTGTTGCCCAGCGTCTGTTGCCACAGCTGGAAGTCTTTCGTGCTCACCTGGTAGTCGCGGCCCCCTTGCAAGAAGAGCATGGGGATGTCCAGTTGCCGTGCTGTCTCCAGTTGCCGGTAGTCCTTCAGATAGTGGGGTGACTGTTGTTGTATCTGTTCAATGGCCTTCTGCCTTTGTTCGCTGTCGCCATCAGTCGTGAGGTATGTCAGTTGGTCATGAATCAGGTCCATGATGCTACGGGCAGGTGTGGCCATCATGATGATGCCTTCCAGCTCTCCCTTCCCGATGCGTGAGGCGATTTCCGGCGACATCATTGCCCCCAGGCTGTGTCCGACCAGATAAACGCGTTCGGTAAAGCGATGGGCCATCTGAATAGCCGACAGGGCATCGTCTATGGTCTCCTCGTCCATCGATGTGACAGGTTGTCGATAGACAAAGGTTCGCTTGTCGTATCGTAGTGAGCTGATACCGTGTCTTGCCAACTGTCGGGAGAGGTCGCAGAACGGATGATTGGAGAAGATGGTCTCGTTCCTGTCATTGGGCCCCGAGCCATGCACAAGGACCACCATCGGAGGATGTGGCGACTGTCCGCTGATGACGATAGAGCAGGGTAGGGCAATGTCGTCTCCCGTCCGCACGGTGTCTTCTATCTCAACGGCATCTGCAGGTAATGGTATGTTGTTGCCTGCTTGCTCAGAAGCCACAGGCAGCAGTCGCAACCCGTGTAGTTGCTTCTTGTCGTCGATGGTGATCACAATGGATAGTTGCCCCCTTTCAAAGGACAGTACCGAGGAATATGCATCGAAGTTGTTATGATGCGCATGCTCCCAGTTGCCCTGATGCTGGTAGGCTCCCAGTGCCTGCTCAACCTGTTTCATCCCTCCCTCCAGCTGTTCGCGTGGCAGCAGCGTCTTCACCGTATCGGCAAATAGGGTAAAGAGACTATCGGTCTGATTGTTCAGCAGAAGCGAGAAAATATGTCTGGCATATCTCGTACCTTCATCACTCTCTTGCGAGTAAAGCGTCAAGGGACAGAAAAACAATACTAAAAAAAGCTGCTTCCACATAATTGGACAATTTTTGTAGCAATTTTCTGCAAAGATACAAAATAATTGTGAATTATGAGCCGCAGATTATGAATTATTTTGTAATTTTGCAAACGCAAATTATCATAAAGCAATGAAAAGACTATTCATAGCACTCCTGATGAGCATGCCGCTGGCAGCTTTGGCACAGGACAACACGTGGGAACAGACAACGACGAAGGTACAGCAGAACCAGGACGAGAAATACCTGGCTGGGGCCGTACCCGAGGTTGATGGTAAGGTGACTTTCGAGACAACCATTCAGGCACCAGGGAAAAGTGGTAGCGAGATCTATGACATCTTGCAGAAGGAGATGGCACGCATGACCAAGGAGCCCGGGCAGTTCGAGCAGAGTCGGCTGACGCTGGAGGACAAGAGCAAGCTGCAGCTGGTAGGCAACTATCAGGAGTGGCTGGTGTTCAAGAACAAGCCCCTGAACCTGGATCGTACGCGACTGTTCTACCATCTCATCGTTGACTGCAAGGATGGCGAGGCCAATGTCAAGATGACACGCATCGTCTATCTCTATGACGAAGAGCGCGATCCGATCACCTATTATGCTGAGGAGTGGATTACCGACCGCTATGGCTTGAACAAGAAGAAGACCAAGCTGGCACGGGTCAGTGGGAAGTTCCGTCGCAAGACCATCGACAGGAAGGATTATCTGTTTAACAAGTTCAACGAATTGCTCAAGTAAATGACAGAGGAAGAAATACAGAAAAATGTCGACGAGGCGATGGCCAATCGCCCTAAGCGGCACAATCTGGAACCGTTTCGTGATAGTGCCCGTACACGAACCCTGCGCCTGTGGCTCAACATAATCTTCATGGTGGGAGCTATAGCGGGACTGATTGTATACTTCAAGGTTGACCACGAAATGGCGAAATGGATACTCATCGTCTCGCTGATATTCAAATTCATCGAGCTGTTTCTGCGCATCTTCAAGATCTAGACTGGTTCTATACATTATTATAATCTGCGCCACATAGAAAAGGTGATTCATTCAAGACTTACAATACTGATGCTCAGTATGCTGCTGCCGGCCGTTGCCAGTAGCCAGAGCTATAATCAGATCGACGAAGAGGGCAATATCACTCAGGTTGGTGACAGGAATCGTAATTTCAATCCACATAACAACGATACCACCTCCAACAATATCGTTGTGCCCAAGGGCATCTATGTGTGGACGGTAGACCGTCATTTTGGCGACATACACCGCACGGATGTCGATACCGTGCCGCATCTCTATCCGCAGTCAACGATGGGACCTGGCATGTTTGGAGAATACAACACGATAGGATCGAACTATACCGCACGACAGTCGCGAATCTTCGCCAACAGACAGCCTGTATCGCAGCACCTCTTCCTCGATGCCTACGACCAGATACTCGGGCAGCCCAACGACTGGCATTTCACCAATACCCTGTCGCCCATCACCAATCTCAGCTATGGCAGCTGTGGCGACAAGACGAATGGAGAGGACCTCATAGACGCACGCTTTGCCGTGAATGCGGGAAAACGGACGGGCATCGGCTTCGACCTTGACTATCGGTACGCACGGGGCTATTTCCAGAATCAGAACAATTCTCATTTCGGGGCTTCGCTATATGCCTCCCATCTCGGCGACCGCTATCAGATGCATGTCCTCTTCCAGACCTATCATCAGAAAGCAGCGGAAAATGGCGGCATCACCAACGATAATTATATCACCCATCCAGAACTCTATACCGAAAGCTATTCAGAGAACGAGATTCCCACTCTGCTCTCGTCAAACTGGAATCGTAACGACCACCAGCGGCTATTCCTGACCCATCGCTATAGTGTGGGATTCTACAGGAAGGTGCCCATGACCGAAGAGGAAATCAAGGCACGGAAGTTCGCTGAGCAGGCTGCTAAGGAGAAAGAGGAAAAGAAGAAGAAGGAAATGGGCGATGATGAGCAGATGACCTTTGAGGGGAGGCCTGATGATGCCAAAATCGCCGGACCAGAGCCAGTCGCCATCCCTTCTGATTCACTCCACAATGACTCTCTGCTTGCACAGACGGATTCTCTGAAATCACTTGCTGCCGGCAACGGACGCATTCAGGTTGACTCGAAGCAGATGTCTGACAGCCTGATAAAGGCATCCATGAATGCACCTGTAGACAGTGCCGAGCTATACATGAAACGTGAGTTCGTACCTGTCACCAGTTTTATACATACCGCTGAGGTCTTTAACCACGAGCACATCTATCAGGGCTACCTGGCACCAGAGGCATACTATGCCAATACCTACTATGACATAAGCCCCAGGGGCGGATATCAGGGTGACTCCATCTACGACAAGACCAAGGCCCTCTCTGTTCGCAACACACTAGCCATTGCGCTACTGGAAGGATTCAACAAGTATGCTCCCGCAGGATTGAAAGCCTTTGCCACTCATGACCTGCGACGGTTCGATATGCCCGATCTCATCGCCACAGATTCTGCCTATATGAACAGATGGACGGAACATAGCGTCAGTGTGGGAGGACAGCTGACCAAGCAGCAGGGATCATTGCTCCACTACGACCTGATGGCAGAGGCATGGGTTGCCGGCGAGGATGCCGGACAGCTGAGACTAGATGCACGTGGCGACCTGAACTTCCCTCTCCTTGGCGATACCGTACGGCTGGATGTCAATGCATTCATGCACAGGCAGAATCCAGCCTTCCTGCAGCGGCACTATCATTCAAAGCATCTCTGGTGGGACAACGATTTCTCAAAAGAGACACATACTCATCTGGAGGGAAAACTGACAGTCAGCAAGACCAATACCAGTCTTCGCGTGGCACTCGACGAAATTGAGAACTATACCTATCTCGGTATGAACTACGACATCGTGGACGACAATCGCACCAATATGACTGCCAGTTTCATGCAGAAGGATGCCTCCCTCACCGTGCTCACGGCACAGCTCGACCAGCGTCTGCAACTCGGACCCCTTCACTGGGATAACATCATCACCTTCCAGACGACAAACGACGACGAGGTGCTGCCTTTGCCAAAGCTGAATGTGTTTACCAACCTCTATCTGCAGTTCAAGATTGCACAGGTGCTCAGTGTGGAGCTTGGAGCATCAGGCACATGGTTCACCAAATACTATGCTCCTGATTTCCTGCCTCAGCTCAACAACTTTGCCATTCAGCAAAATGCTGATTCACGCATGGAACTGGGCAACTTCCCTTTTATCGATGTCTATGCCAACCTGCATCTCAAACATGCTCGTTTCTTCATCATGATGACTAACGTCACGGGAACCAACTTCAACCGCATGTCGTTCCTCGCACCTCATTATCCTCTGAACAATTCTGTGCTACACCTGGGTGTCTCCTGGAATTTTTTCAATTAGGAAGCGTCAGGCAAGTCAAATGATTTTTCCCTTTTCCTCTTTTCCCCTTTTTAGCACCTCATCTCTAACATCTCAAGTTGGTTGATATAGTCCATAAGGGAACTCGCCCATAGTGGGATTACGGCTCGCTGATAGTGGGATTACGGCTCGCTGATAGTGGGATTACGGCTCGCTGATAGTGAGATTACGGCTCGCTGATAGTGGGATTACGGCTCGCTGATAGTGGGATTACGGCTAGTCTAGTTTTTCATCAGCCGGTTGAGGTCATCTTCCTCGCCTACGATCCAGATGATGTCTCCCTCCTGAAACTTGCGGGTAGGTAAGAATGGCGACAAGTTCTCCTTGCCTTCCTCCAGTCCTACCACCATACAGGCATATTTGCTTCGCAAGCCACTTTCCTCCAGCGTGAGGCCAACAAACGGGCTTCCCTCGCCAATAATCAGCTGTCGTAGCTTCATCTCCCGCTTCTCCACTTCGTAATCGTCATGATGCACCTCACGTTGTAAAGCTGCTGCCAGAGCTGCCAACTGTGTGTCGCTGCCAATCACCTGGATGTGATCGTGAGGAAACAGCTGGTCTTTACCATCGGGGATGTTAAGTCTGCGATTCCCCCGGAGGATACTGCTCACGTGAACACCATACTTGCGTCCAAGACTGAGCTGCATTAGTGTCATCCCTGCCCATAGCGAGTTCTGGGGTATCTCAAAGTCTGATATGTGTATATCGCGATCGAGAAGCCGTCCTTCATACAGCGGACGTTTCTTGCCGTGTACACGTGCTTCAATGTCACGAGAGCGCAGGTTGTTCACAAACAGACGCTCCAGCAGTATGCTACGATGCTTCACACTTCGCGAGAGCACCATGAGGACGACGGCTACGACGCCAACCGTGATAATCAGAGCTGGGCCAAAGTGCGACATGCGATGACAGACGTAGAAGACAAAGCTGGCGGCCAGCAAGCCACGAACCAGCACGGTGAAGAGTAGTGGCAAATGGTTGCGATTGCTCTCTGCCCACAGGGCTTTCCACTCCTCACTATGGTTTTTCTTCATCATCATGGCACGCAGGAAGGGAGACATCAGCAAGACGGTAAGCACACCCGTGAGGGCATTTGCCTGCCAGGCACGGGGCAGAAGACTGCTGACCAGAGGATGGAAGAACATCAGCATGAGGAATACGACGGCTGATGCCAGGATACCATAGACAACGGTATACACGCCCATACTCAATAAGAGTTGTCGCCACTTGCTCTTTTCGGTGGTGTTGGGACGACTCATCGAGAAGTGGTTGAGCTGACGGATGAGACGTGAAGGCAGGCGATGTTCTAGAGCAGAATAAGCCGGTGTGGCAAACCGTATCATGTAAGGTGTGAGAAAAGTCGTTATGACGGATACGGCCACCACCACCGGATAGAGGAAATCGCTGATGACACCTAGCGAAAGGCCTAGCGATGCGATAATAAATGAGAACTCACCAATCTGAGCCATCGAGAAGCCGCAGCGCATAGCACTTTTCAGACTCTCACCACCCAGCATAAAGGCAAATGATCCGAACACCGACTGTCCGATGAGAATAGTCATCACGATGACAAAGATGGGGATGGCATAGTCGACAAGTATGCGTGGGTCTACAAGCATGCCCACCGACACAAAGAATATGGCTCCAAACAGGTTCTTCACAGGTTCGATGAGCTTCTCTATGCGCTCGGCCTCGATGGTCTCGGCAAGTATGCTACCCATGATGAAAGCACCAAAGGCCGATGAGAAGCCGACTTTTGTAGAGAAGACTGCCATTGCACAGCAGAGGCCTAGCGATACGATGAGCAGCACCTCGCCATTGATGAGACGACGTACGGAACGAAGCAGCAGGGGTATGGCAAAGATACCAACCACCAGCCAAAGCACCAGGAAGAAGACGATTTTCAGCACCGACTCCAGCATCTGTCCACCCTCCACGCTACCTTCGGCTATAGCACTCAGCATCACCATCATCACTATGGCGAGGATATCCTCGAGGATCAGCACGCTCATCACTATTCCCGCAAATTGCTGCTGGCGCAAACCAAGGTCGTCGAAAGCCTTATATATGATAGTTGTGGAGCTCATGGCGAGCATGCCTCCGAGGAAGATGCAGTCCATTTTTGACCACCCAAAGAGGTGCCCGACGATGACACCCAGCAGGGACATAGCGAAGATGATGCTCACCGTGCTGATGATTGGCGAGGCACCCATTTTCAGGATTTTCTTGAACGAGAAGTCCAGGCCAAGAGAGAACAGCAGGAACATCACGCCAATATCGGCCCATAGGTGGATGTTGGACATATCAACCACCGATGCCGTCAGCGGCATGTGGGGCGACACGAGAAATCCAGCTACGATATATCCCAGTACCAGTGGTTGCTTCAGTTTCTTGAACAGCAACGTGACGGCTCCCGCCACCACCAGTATCAGCGCTAGGTCTTGGATCAATGCAGGCAGTTCTCCCATCAGTCGTTATAGCTAGCTGTCAGTTCACATATCTTAATAATAACGTTCATAGCCTTCTCCATTGACTGTACTGGAATGAACTCGTAAGGACCGTGGAAGTTAATGCCGCCGGCAAAGATGTTAGGGCAGGGGAGACCCTTGAATGACAGCTGGGCACCATCGGTACCGCCGCGGATGGGCTTCACCTGAGGTGTGACGCCAGCCTGCTGCATGGCGTGAAGGACCAGGTCGATGACGTGCATCTGTGGGTCTATCTTCTCCTTCATGTTGTAATATTGGTCGTTCACGTCGACTACCACCGTGCCCTCACCATATTTCTCGTTCATCTGCTGGCCACAGCTCATCACAAATCGCTTACGTGCCTCGAACTTCTGACGGTCGTGGTCGCGGATGATATAACTCAGACGGGCACACTCAGTATTCGACTGCATGCCAATGAGATGATAGAACCCCTCGTAGCCTTCTGTCGTCTCGGGTGTCTCGTCCTTGGGCAGCATAGATGCAAACTCCACCGCCAGGGCATTGGCATTGACCATCTTGCCCTTGGCGTAGCCTGGATGAACGCTGATGCCACGCACCGTAATCTTGGCTGAGGCGGCATTGAAATTCTCGTATTCCAGTTCACCCACATCACCACCATCCATCGTGTATGCCCACTGGCAGCCGAATTTCTCCACGTCGAAATGATGGGCACCCATACCGATCTCCTCATCGGGATTGAAAGCTACACGGATAGTACCATGTTTCACTTCGGGATGCTCCTGCAGCCATACCATCGCCTGTACAATCTCGGCAATGCCAGCCTTGTCATCAGCCCCCAGCAGGGTATGACCGTCTGTGACAATCAGGTCTTCACCCACATGCGCCAGCAGCTCGGGAAACTTCTTTGGCGACAGCACAATTCCCTCTGAGAGCATGATATCGTTGCCATCGTAGTGGCTGACAATACGGGGCTTGATGTCTGCACCCGAACAGTCGGGCGATGTGTCATAGTGAGATATGAAACCTATTGTAGGAGCAGCGTTCTTCATGTTAGAGGCCAGCGTGGCGTAGATATAGCCCTTGTCGTCCATCTCTACGTCCTTCAGCCCTTCTTGCTCCAGCTCTTGCTTTAGATATTTGGCGAATATCAGTTGTCTGGACGTGCTGGGAACGCTATTGCTGTCCTCTGCCGACTGTGTATCGAATTTGGTGTAATTGAGGAATCTTTCTGTAATATTCATACGGATTTTATTTAATATTTAGCAATTTGTTTGCAAAGGTACAAATAATTTTTAATTTTCAATCTTATATCTTCAATTTATTTTGTACCTTTGCAGGCGATTTACAACAAAACATTTTTCCAATATGGCAAAACACAAACTCAAGAAGGTGCTCGTCTTAGGCTCGGGTGCTTTGAAAATCGGACAGGCAGGCGAGTTTGACTACTCCGGCTCGCAGGCTCTAAAAGCTCTCCGTGAAGAAGGTATCAAAAGCGTACTCGTAAATCCTAACATTGCCACTATCCAGACGTCGGAAGGCATTGCAGACACCGTCTATTTCCAACCAGTAACCACCCATTTCGTAACGGAAATCATCAAAAAAGAGCGTCCAGACGGCATACTGCTTGCCTTTGGTGGACAAACGGCACTCAATTGCGGCACCGAGCTCTATCAGAAAGGTATCCTGAAAGAATATGGAGTCGAGGTACTGGGTACCAGTGTAGAAGCCATTATGAATACTGAGGACCGTGATCTCTTTGTGAAGAAACTCGATGAGATTCAGTTGAAAGTGCCTGTCAGTCATGCTGTGGAGAATATGGAGGATGCTCTAAAGGCTGCAAGGCAGATTGGCTTCCCTATCATGATTCGCTCTGCTTACGCGCTCGGAGGCCTGGGATCGGGCATCTGTCCCGACGAGAAGGCCTTTGTCGAGCTGGCAGAGTCGGCATTCACTTTTGCTCCGCAGATTCTTGTAGAGGAGAGCCTCAAGGGATGGAAGGAGATAGAATTTGAATGTATTCGCGATGCCAACGACCATTGCTTCACTGTGGCTTCAATGGAGAATTTCGACCCCCTAGGCATCCATACCGGCGAATCTATCGTTGTCGCTCCTACCTGTTCGCTTAAGCCCGAGCAGGTGGCGATGCTTCAGGAAATCACCATACGATGCGTGCGGCATCTGGGCATCGTCGGTGAGTGTAACATTCAGTTCGCTTTCAATGCAGAGACCAACGACTATCGCATCATCGAGATCAATGCCCGCTTGAGCCGTAGTAGCGCATTGGCCTCTAAGGCAACGGGTTATCCTCTCGCTTTCGTAGCTGCGAAGATAGCTCTGGGATATACCCTTGACCAGATTGGCGAGATGGGAACGACTAGCTCGGCTTATGTTGCTCCAAGTCTTGACTATATGATCTGCAAGATTCCTCGCTGGGATCTGACTAAGTTTGCTGGCGTCAGCCGTCTCATCGGCTCGTCCATGAAGTCCGTAGGCGAGATTATGTCCATAGGACGGTCATTCGAGGAGATGATACAGAAGGGACTCCGCATGATCGGACAGGGCATGCACGGCTTCGTAGGCAATGACCATACCCGCTTTGAGAACCTGGAGAGTGAACTGCAGAACCCCACCGACCTGCGTATCTTTGCCATTGCACAGGCTCTGGAAGAGGGGTATAGCGTAGAACGTATTGAGCAGCTTACGAAAATAGATGTCTGGTTCCTCGAGAGGCTCAAGCATATCGTAGACCTGAAGCATGAGTTGCAGAAGTACGACAAGCTGGAAGACCTCTCTGACGAGTTCCTGCTCGAGGTGAAGCGCTGTGGCTTCTCCGACTTCCAGATTGCCCGTTTCGTGTTGAAGCCCAAGGATGGCAATATGGAAAAGGAGAACCTGGCCGTCAGACAATATCGCAAGGAACGGGGCATTCTGCCATCCGTCAAGCGTATTCCTACCGTAGCCTCAGAGCATCCCGAGCTCACCAACTATCTCTATTTCACCTATACACATGTTCCTGCCTTCAGGGTTCAGGAAGGTGAGAAATATGTACCCAAGCACGACATCAATTATTACAACAACGAGAAGTCTGTAGTCGTTTTAGGATCAGGGGCTTATCGCATCGGTTCGAGTGTGGAGTTTGACTGGTGTTCGGTCAATGCCATCAATACTGCACGCAAACTGGGCTACAAGTCCATTATGATAAACTACAACCCCGAGACCGTTAGTACCGACTATGACATGTGCGACAGGCTCTATTTCGACGAGTTGTCGCTCGAACGTGTGCTCGACGTCATCGATCTGGAATCACCACGAGGTGTCATCGTTTCGGTGGGTGGACAGATACCCAACAACCTGGCCATGAAGCTGCATAGGCAGGGTGTACCTGTACTGGGAACATCGCCGGTAAATATCGACCGTGCTGAGAACCGCGACAAATTCTCTGCTATGCTCGACAAGCTCAATATCGACCAGCCGGCATGGAGGGCTCTGACATCGTTCGACGATATCAAGGAGTTCGTATCCGAGGTCGGCTACCCCGTACTCGTTCGTCCTTCCTATGTCCTCTCCGGAGCTGCAATGAATGTCTGCTATGACGATGAGGAGCTACACCGATTCCTCAATATGGCAACAGAGGTGTCGAAGGAATTCCCCGTCGTGGTCAGCCAGTTCATGCAGGAGACGAAGGAGATTGAGTTCGATGCCGTAGCCGACAAGGGCGAGGTGGTAGAATATGCCATATCCGAACACGTGGAGTATGCCGGCGTACATTCTGGCGACGCCACGATGGTATTCCCTGCACAGCACATCTATTATAGTACTATCCGACAGATCAAGCATATCAGCCGCGCTATCGCCAGGGAACTGAACATCAGCGGGCCTTTCAACATCCAGTTCCTAGCCAAGAACCGTGAGGTGAAAGTCATCGAGTGCAATCTGCGTGCATCGCGATCCTTCCCATTCGTCAGCAAGATCCTGAAGCGCAACTTTATCGAGACCGCTACCAAGATCATGCTCGATGCTCCCTATGAGAAGCCCGACAGAAGTGAATTCGACATCGATCGCATTGGCGTGAAGGCCAGTCAGTTCTCATTCGCACGACTTCAGAATGCCGATCCCGTGCTGGGTGTCGACATGAGCTCTACGGGTGAGGTGGGATGTCTGGGTGACGACCTCAACGAGGCATTGCTCAATGCCCTGATTGCCACTGGCTATCGTCTGCCTAAGCAGTCGGTGCTCATTTCTTCTGGTGCTGCAAAGGGCAAGGTTAGCCTGCTGGAACCTGCTATGCAACTGGTGAAGAAAGGCTATAAGGTATATGCTACAGGAGGTACGGCCAAGTTCTTCAACGACAATGGCGTGAAAGCTACAAAGGTGAGCTGGCCAGATGAGGATGGCAAGAACAAGGTGATGGACATGATTGCCGAGCATCAGTTCGACCTCATTGTCAATGTGCCTAAGAACCATACCAAGCGAGAGCTGACCAATGGCTACCGTATCCGTCGTGGAGCCATCGACCACAACATTCCCCTCATCACCAATGTACGTCTGGCAAAAGCCTTCATCGAGGCATTCACAGCCGTGAAGGAAGAGGAAATCAAGATCAAGAGCTGGCAGGAATACAACAACTGATTCCTGTTGCTGAAATAAACATTCAGGGGATGTGTCGCTCGTTTGTGGCACGTCCCCCTTGTTTATTCGATGGTGACTATGACGATGCTTCCTAGCCTCTAAAAAATTGAGAGGGATACATCGCGGGAAGAATCCGAGAACATCGAAAAACGTGAAAGGGACGATAATTCTTTCCTGTGCATCGAACGTCGCTGGGAAATCGGGAAAAAACGAAAAGCCCGAAAAACATGTAGAATGTGAAATCCATGTGAGTGTGTACCTTGGCCGATACTGCCTGCGGGTTGGTTCTCATCCGGCTGGCATTTTGCCGTTTGCCGTTTTTTTCAAGATACTCGTCAGTGCTGGAAGGTAACACGGCCGATCCGAAGTCGTTGCCTGACATGGTGGACAGGCTCATCGCCGAGAACCCTGCAAAGTGTGCCGGCGATGGCAAAGTGATGGTGGTCATCGACGCGGGCATCTCCACCGAGGGGAACCTGAGGCTCATCAAGGAAAAGGGCTACGACTACCTGCGAACCGCCAGACAAAGACCGACCTCAACCTCAGGCCCATCTACCACAGGAGGGACGACCGCTCCGACGCGCACCTGTTCTTCGGCCTGCTCTCATACTGGATAGTCAACACCATTAGGCACCAGATGAAGAAAGTGAACGAGGCCAGGAAGAAATCAGCCCCGGCCCCCAAAGCAGAGTACCTCACACCATACTGGACGGTGAGAATGGCGACATGAACTAGCCGGTGTGAAGACAACAGCTGCCGTCTGACCTCCGGCTCTGATGCACTGCAGGACATCGGAGCCGGAGGTCAAAAGCAGCATTGCACATCCTTTTTCTGTCAGTTCTGTGATAGGGGTATTTTGAGTCCAAGCTGTGCTAATTGCCTGCGCATATAGTAATAATGGAATGAAAGCACTTGATATTTGCTAAAAAAACTTAAGGGACCAAGAAAACAAAGTAAAACAGCAAGGTAATTGGAAAAAAAACACTACCTTTGCAACCGATTTGAAAAGTGACTTCAAACACATGAAGCATTTTTTATCTCACAATCATTATCCCACATAAAAATAAATCAAGCATACATTTATATATGTACACTAAGGAAGAACTAGAACAGATGGATGTTACCCAGCTGATGGCTATTGCTGAGCAGTTGGGCGTGAAAGTATCGCAGAATGACGAGCTGGAAAACGTCATATATGATATCTTGGACAAGGCAGCCATAGACAGTGCAGCCAGTTCAGCTGCTGCACCCAAGCGTAAGCGTACACGCATTGCCAAGAAAGACACTGATCATGTATACAGTGTTAAGGGAAAGGAAGGTGAAAATCTCGATTCGAAGACCTCGAAAGGGAAAAACGTCGAGATGCCCTCACTGTTCTCTGACATGCCCATAGACAAAATGGAAGAGGCAGCAGAAGCTCCTGAAGCAGAGGAGAAGCCAGCACCCAAGCGTAGGGGTAGAAAACCCAAGTCAGAACAGCCTGTTGCGGCAACTGAAGGCAAAGCCGATGAGAAGGTGAAAAAGAAATCGGAAAAGAAAACATCCAAGAAAGTAGAAAAGGAAGAAGAGGCATCCTTAGAGCTGGAAAAGGAAGATACCATCATTCCAGAGGCTCTGCCTGAAGAGCAGAATGTTGAGGATGCACCTGATCCAAGTATGTTGGAACAGCTTCAGGAACGCATGGCCCAGCACAATGCTGAGGAACAGGATGTGGAGGGCAGCTATGACATGGAAGGACGGCTGTCAGACGGTGAGTATTGGGAGGGTGATCCTGGCGACGGCACGGATTTCATTACCGTCGTCGACCTACCTATAGAAGATCAGTCGGCCATCCCCACGTTGGACATCTTTGATCGCCCGGTCGTGCCGCAGCAGCCGGAAATGGTGTTCCCTGCTATACAGCAGCCAGTCAATACAGCTAACATTCCCTTTGATTTCTCTGACATCATAACAGGAAATGGTGTGTTGGAAATCCTCCAGGATGGCTATGGCTTCCTACGTTCAAGCGACTATAACTATCTCTCATCGCCAGACGATATCTATGTGTCACCCCAGCAGATTAAGAAGTACTCGCTGAAGACCGGCGATGTAGTGGAATGCACCGTACGTCCCCCGCATGACAACGAAAAGTATTTTGCCATGTCTAATGTCGATAGCATCAATGGGCGTAATCCAGCAGAAGTACGCGATCGTGTGAGTTTCGAGAACCTGACACCGTTATTCCCCGAAGAGAAGTTCATGCTTTGTGGTAATCCACAGACCACGAATCCATCAACTCGTATCGTCGACCTCTTCTCTCCAATCGGCAAGGGGCAGCGTGCACTCATTGTGGCGCAGCCAAAGACAGGTAAGACCATCTTGATGAAGGATATTGCCAATGCCATTGCCGCCAATCATCCAGAGGCATACATCATGATGCTGCTCATAGACGAACGTCCTGAGGAGGTGACGGATATGGCCCGCACCGTCAATGCTGAGGTTATCGCATCAACCTTTGACGAACCTGCCGACCGCCATGTGAAGATTGCCGGCATCGTGCTTGAGAAGGCAAAGCGTATGGTGGAATGTGGTCATGATGTAGTCATTTTCCTGGATTCCATCACTCGTCTGGCACGAGCTTACAATACTGTTGCCCCTGCCAGTGGAAAGGTGCTCACGGGTGGTGTGGATGCCAATGCCCTCCAGAAGCCAAAGCGATTCTTTGGTGCTGCCAGAAAGATTGAGAATGGTGGATCGCTGACTATTATTGCTACGGCTCTTGTTGATACCGGTTCCAAGATGGACGAGGTCATCTTCGAGGAGTTCAAGGGCACTGGTAACAGCGAGATACAACTTGACCGCATGCTGTCTAACAAGCGCATCTTCCCATCGATGAATCTTGTACAGTCGAGTACTCGCAGAGATGACCTGCTGCAGGATCAGACCACGCTCAATCGTATGTGGATCATTCGTAAGTTTATTGCTGAGATGAATCCTATTGAGGCTATGAATACGGTATATGACCGCCTGGTACAGAGTAAGAACAATGAGGAATTCCTCATGTCGATGAACGGATAATACAGAAAGGATATGAAAAGTCTGATTGTTCTTTTTGCAGCCGGCATGATGCTGATGACAGGCTGTTCGGACAAGAAGCCAGCAAACAAAGAAATCATCACTACCGACTATGAGGCCCCCAAGCCAAAGTCAACTCCTATCTCAATGAGTTCTCTGACTGATAGGAAGATGGTAGAGTGGGTTGGAGGAAAGAACTATGAGGTGATCGTAACCCGCATGGCTATCGACTCTTTGCCCAAGGTGATAGACGAGATAGGTCAGAAGTATGTCGACAACGTGGTAAAAGTGAAGATAGTACGTTCAGATAGTACGTCCTTCTTTGAGCGTTCCTATTCCAAGTCCGCATTTGTTGAGTTGCTCGACGAAGACTATCGCCAACACGCTCTGCTAGAAGGCATACGGTTTCTGAAAGCAGAAGATGACGTGCTGACGTTTGTTGCCTGGTTCAACTATCCCGAAGCTGGCGACGACGAAGACCAGAAATTGCGTATCACCATCAACAGGATGGGCGATGACAAAATCCTGCGTTATAGTGAAAACGATCGTGATGATTTAGAACAGAGAGACCAGCAAGAGTAAAAGGTCTTATTCTGATTGATACCCTATCAGAGCACTTGTTGTATTGAGAGATACGTTCAGGTGCTCTGTCTTATTTGTTCATAAAGCAATCGGGATCCCATGCCTCGCAGAGTGATAACATGCTGTCGTATATGATGTTAACACCTTTCTCTTGGAAAACGTTTTCAGGCAGTTTCCCAGTATTGACACAGATAGTGAAGATATTGGCAGCTACACCTGCCTGCACACCAAGTGGTGCATTCTCTACGACGATGGCTTCCCAGGGCTTCAGCATTCCTGCCTTTTCCAATCCCATAAGATAGGGGTCTGGGAATGGCTTTCCTTTCTTCACGTCATAGGCGGTAACGATGTACTCTTGTTTCAGGTATTGCCCAAAGTCTCGTAAGAGGCGTTGGATCAGAGGACGCTGCCCGCTTCCCGTTACCACACATATCGTGATGCCTACACTGGAAATCTTTTCCATCAGCTCTTTTGCGCCAGGCATGACGGGTGGCTCAGCCATCTGATGGAAGATGTGGGTCTTGACGTCATACATCCGCTGGGCAGTCTTTGTGTAGATACGACGTCCCTGCTGCTCCTGTACCATTTGCTTAATCGTGTCTATGCCTCGCTGTCCTTCGGTGGCGTATGCCTGTTCGTGGGTCATGTTTATTCCGAACTGTGCCATCGATTGCTGCCAGGCTATGGCATGATTGGGCATGGAGTTGTAAAGCACACCATCCATATCAAAAAGCACGGCTTTGGGGCAGAAAGCCTCAAAGCCATGCTTGTTAAGATATTCTTCTATTGCTTTATTCATAGGATATATGACCAGTGACCGCTTTATTCGTTCTTCAGACGTTCCTTGATAGCCTGCGACTCCTTCTCGTAACCGGGCTTGTCGAGCAGGGCAAACATATTCTTCTTATATGCTTCCACACCGGGCTGGTTAAAGGGGTTTACACCGAGTACGTTGCCGCTGATGCCGCATCCTATCTCGAAGAAATAGATGAGCTGGCCGATATAGAACTCGTTCAGGCGTGGTACGGAGATGCGGATGTTGGGTACGCCACCGTCGACATGTGCCAGCCGTGTTCCCAACTCAGCCATCTTATTGACCTCATCCACACGCTTGCCTGCTAGGAAATTCAGTCCGTCGAGATTCTCTTCGTCCATGGGGAAGAGCAGCTTCTGCTCAGGCTCCTCGATGCTGATAACGGTTTCGAAGATGGTACGCTCACCGTCCTGAATCCACTGTCCCATGGAATGCAGGTCGGTGGTGAAATCGACACTGGCGGGGAATATGCCTTTCTTGTCCTTACCCTCTGACTCGCCATAGAGCTGCTTCCACCACTCGCTCATAAAATGGAGCTTGGGCTGGTAGTTGACCATGATCTCGATCTTCTTGCCGTTCTGGTAGAGTCCATTACGGATGGCGGCATACTGAGCAGCTGGATTCTCTGCGAAGGGGACATCCTTGCCGCAGGACTTCTCCATCTGCTGGGCACCCTCCACGAGAGCCTTGATGTCAAATCCGGCACAGGCAATGGGGAGCAGTCCTACAGGAGTAAGTACGGAGAAACGTCCACCTACGTTGTCGGGGATGATGAAACTTGTGTATCCTTCCTTGTCAGCACAGGTACGTGCAGCACCCCGCTTGGCATCTGTCACGGCCACGATAACCTTCTTGGCCTCCTCCTTGCCACGCTGGGCCTCGCATTGTTTTTTCAGTAGACGGAAGGTAAGGGCGGTCTCAGTGGTGGTGCCGCTCTTGGAGATATTGATGACCCCAAATTTCTTGTCTTTCAGATATTCAGTAAGCTCGAAGAGATAGTCCTCGCCAATGTTGTTGCCAGCAAACAGGATCGTGGGATTCTTCTTGTCCTGGATGAGCCATCCGAACGAGTTGCCAAGAGCCTCAATCACGGCACGAGCACCTAGATAACTGCCACCAATGCCGGCTACTACCACAGCTTCGCAATTCTCACGCAGCACGTTTGCACAGCTTTGCAGTTCGTCGAGGAATGCTGGTGTGATGCTACTGGGCAGGTGCAGCCATCCCAGGAAGTCGTTGCCTGGGCAGGTGCCATTCTCCAAGGCCTCTTGTGCAGCCTTTACTTGTGGCTCGAAAGCCTCCACAGCGCCAGCTTGAAGGAAGCAGGCAGCCTTTGTAATGTCTAAACAGATGTTCTTCATTGTTTGTTTATTATTATGTATCGATAATATGATTGTTTCTGTTCTACAGTGCAAATTTAGTGTTTTTCTCCGACATTGCCAAGTTTTTTTTGTATTTTCTTTTTGGGTCGGCAAAAAGGACAGCGACGGTGCCCCTTGAATGACCATCGCTGCACATATAATGTATAGTGTACCAACCGACAACAGAAGACAGACTTGCAGCTACATCCCATCCTCTACCAAGAATGGCGACTAATCGGATGCTCACCTGTTTCTCGGGTTTCTCGCATACTGGATAGTGAACACCATACGCTACAAAGTCAAACAGATGGAGGAGTCATGCTACTGGACAGAGGCCAAAAGGCGGATGTCAACGCAGAAGGAGACTGTTTCACCAATGGATGAAGACCTACTTTTCAGTATCAAAAACCAAACTATATTTTATAAAGAATCCATCACCACGGAGACGACTACTCATTTATAACGTCTCGATTGTTTCCTTGTCCAGGCCCGTGTACTTGGCTATCAGTTCTGTAGGCAGGCCGTCAGCCTTCATGCGGAGAGCATTTTCACGGTTCGCCTGCTCCATGCCTTCTGCTCTGCCTTCTGCCCTGCCTTCTGCTCTGCCTTCTGCTTTGCCTTCTGCCCTGCCTTCTGCTCTGCCTTCTGCTCTGCCTTCTGCTCTGCCCTGCTTATATCCGTGTCGTATGGCTCCGCGCTCGTAGTACACCCCCTCCCAATAGTGCTCGTAGGCATACAGCTCAGCATCGTTGTAGGCTGATTTCTCCAGTATATTCAAAGCCTTGCTGGTATCAGGATTCTCCAGCAGCTCCTGGGGAATTTCCTCCGTGCTTTGATCTATCTCGGTGAGGAAGCGGAGCCACAGCACCATCATCTTCTTCTCTGCAACGGTCTGTGGCTTGAATTTAGGCAGCTCCACAAAGACGAATCGCAGCCCCTCGATGATGCG
Organism: Prevotella sp.; assembly: GCA_024684515.1. Taxonomy (GTDB): domain Bacteria; phylum Bacteroidota; class Bacteroidia; order Bacteroidales; family Bacteroidaceae; genus Prevotella. The sequence goes on along the minus strand of JAIKWS010000126.1, from coordinate 25,406 downwards.
GTCTGTGTGGGCTACGTTCACAATGGCATAGTCGTGGTAGAACTCATCAGGTCCAGCATCGAAGCCTACATCATTGATGAGGTTCAGCGCATATACCGGCTGCAGCAGGGAGTAGTCTTCGCTGGTGCCTAGCTGTTTAACCACGGCCTTCGAGGCGTTCAGAATGACACGCTGCTCGAACTCGTTGTTCCAGTTCATCTGCATCTCCACAATGAAATGGCGTCCTCCCGTCTCGCGGCAGCGCACGTCTACGATACTGAATTTCTTTCCCGGATTCTCGGGCACCATTTCGGGGGTGAGGTACTCCACATGCTCTATCTGCTTCCCTTTGTCGAGGGGCAGCAGAGCGTTGAGCAGGCTCATCACCAAGTCTTCATGCTCGCCAAATATCTTCTTGAAGGTCAAGTCGGCCTTTGGGTTCAGGTATTTTCCTTTTATTCCTTCCATCACTTTGTGTACTTGATTGGTTCTTCCGTGCAAATTTAGTGTTTTTCCCCGACACTACCAAACCTTTTTTATATTTTTATTTTGGGACAACAAAAAGAGCAGCGACGATGCTCCTTGAATCACCGTCGCTGCATATAGTTACTGTTACTTCACCAAGACTTTCCGGTCATCCACGATGTTTACTCCCGAAATTGATGCTTTTTCAGTTCCTCTTCCATCTGCTGCTGCAGTTCCCGTGCCTTGTTGCCAGCTATTTCTGCATAGTGGTCATCGTTGCAGGCATAGATAATGCCACGGCTTGAGTTCACCAGCAGTCCGCAACTGTCGTTCATGCCATATTTGCATACCTCCTCGAGACTGCCCCCCTGAGCACCCACACCAGGTACCAGTAGGAAATGGTTGGGAGCAACACGACGGATGTCCTCAAACATACGTCCCTGAGTAGCGCCTACGACATACATCATGTTGTCTTCGTTGCCCCACTGCTGGCTCACACGGATCACTTTTTCGAAAAGATGTTCTGGCTGTGGATTCATCAGAGTAGACATCTGGAAGTCCTGGCTGCCCTTATTGGATGTCAATGCTAGCAGGACGACCCATTTGCCCTCGTATTGTAGGAATGGCGTCACCGAGTCCTCTCCCATATAGGGAGCCACGGTCAAGGCATCCACATCATATTCTTCAAAAAACGTGCGTGCATACATCTGCGATGTGTTGCCAATGTCTCCACGCTTGGCATCAGCAATGATGAGGTGATGGGGATGCTCCTTCTTCAGATAATTGATAGTTTTCACAAACGACTCCATTCCTTTCAGTCCATAGGCCTCATAGAACGCCAGGTTGGGCTTGTAGGCCACGCAGTAGGGAGCAGTGGCTTCGATAATGGCTTTGTTGAACTCGAAGACGGGGTCGTGAAGGTCGAACACACACTGGGGCATCTTTTTGGGGTCAGTATCCAGTCCCACGCAGAGGAAGCTCCGCTTTTGTTGTATCTGCTGTATTAATTCTTGTCTATTCATCTGTTATGTTTTTTTCCTATAGTTCTGATTCTTTCATTCGCTCAGCATTCTCTGCCACCGTCAGGGCATCGATCATGGGCTGGATATCTCCTCCGAGGAATCCCTGCAGGTCGTGGGTCGTAAAGCCAATGCGATGGTCTGTGACACGTCCCTGTGGAAAGTTGTAGGTGCGTATCTTGGCAGAGCGGTCGCCAGTTGAGACGAGGGTCTTACGTCGCGAGGCAATATCGTCGACATATTTCTGATGCTCCTTGTCGTAGATGAAGGTATACAGTCTTGATAGTGCACGTTCCTTGTTCTTTGGCTGGTCTCGAGTCTCCGTACATTCAATCAGGATCTCCTCAGTCTCGCCAGTGTTGGGATTTTTCCACATATAGCGAAGACGAACTCCTGATTCCACCTTGTTCACGTTCTGTCCACCGGCACCAGAGCTGCGGAAGGTGTCCCATTTTATCTCTCCTTCGTTGATGTGTACTTCGAATTTATCAGCTTCTGGCAGCACTGCAACGGTAGCTGCACTCGTATGCATCCTTCCCTGCGTCTCGGTGGCGGGCACTCGCTGTACACGATGTACACCACTCTCGTATTTCAGGGTGCCATAGACATCGGCTCCTGAGACAGCAAAGTCTATCTCCTTGTAGCCTCCAACGGCACCTTCACTGATGTCGGTAACGCTGAGCTGCCAGCCTTTCGATTCGCAGAAACTCTTGTACATCTTGAAAAGGTCTCCGGCAAAAAGACATGCCTCGTCGCCACCCGTACCGGCACGAATCTCCATCTGTACGTTCTTGGCGTCTTCCGGGTCTTTGGGTATCAGGGCTATCTTGATTTCTTCTTCGAGTTTTGGTTGCAGTTCTTCGTTCATAGCCAGTTCTTCACGAGCCATCTCCTTCATCTCTGCATCATCTTCGTTGGTTAAGATATCCTTAGCTTCCTTGATACCATTCAGACAGGCAATATAACGCCTGCGGGCATCCATGATGTCCGACAGGTCTTTATATTCCTTTGTCAACTTCACGAAACGCTGTTGGTCGCCAATCACCGAGGGGTCGGTAATCAGTGTCGACACCTCTTCAAATCGGGCCTCCAGTCCATCGAGTTTCTCCAAAATGCTATTGCTTGTTTCTGCCATAAATAATCGTCTTGCAAATTTGAGTGCAAAGATACTAAAAAATCCCTGAAAACGCAAACGTTTCAAGGATTTTATTGTAGTGGGTATTTGCTGCTAATAGGAGAATTCTCCAAATTCGCTCTTGATGGTTAGCAATCGCTTGCCTTCCTCGATATGTCCTACTATCTGTGCATCGATATTGAAATCCTTGCTGATGGCTATAACCTGTTCGGCAATCTCAGGACGAACATAGATCTCCATGCGATGTCCCATGTTGAACACCTGGTACATCTCGCGCCAGTCGGTGCCGCTGCAATCTTGGATCATGCGGAAGAGCGGGGGAACGGGGAACATGTTGTCTTTCACCACGTGGCAGTTGTCGCCTACGAAATGGAGCACTTTTGTCTGGGCACCACCAGTACAGTGCACCATGCCATGAATCTCTGGACGAAGCTTATCAAGTAGACGCTTGATGACGGGGGCATAGGTACGGGTGGGGGATAGTACCAGCTGTCCTGCATCCAGTGGTGTGCCGTCAGCCTTGTCCGTCAGTCTGTACTTGCCACTATAGACGAGGTCTTCAGGCACGTTGTGGTCAAAGCTCTCAGGATATTTCTCTGCCAGATACTTTGCAAAGACATCATGACGTGCAGATGTCAGGCCATTCGACCCCATGCCTCCATTATAGCGTTTCTCATAGTTGGCCTGTCCTGTTGACGATAGTCCAACGATGACATCACCAGGTGTGATATTGGCATTGTCAATCACATCAGAACGTTTCATGCGGCAGGTGACGGTGCTATCAACGATAATGGTACGTACCAGATCGCCCACGTCGGCAGTCTCACCACCTGTAGGCCATATGCCGATGCCCATCTCACGCAGTTCGCTCAGCAGTTCGTCAGTACCGTTGATAATGGCAGAGATCACCTCGCCAGGCACCAGCATTTTGTTGCGTCCAATGGTGGAACTGACAAGGATATTGTCTGTTGCTCCTACACAGAGCAGGTCGTCGGTATTCATTACGATAGCATCCTGAGCAATGCCTTTCCATACGTTCAGGTCGCCAGTCTCTTTCCAATACATATAGGCCAGCGAAGACTTAGTACCTGCACCATCAGCATGCATGATGTTGCAGTAGTCAGGATCGCCCCCCAGTATATCGGGTATGATCTTGCAGAACGCCTGCGGATAGAGTCCCTTGTCGATATTCTTGATAGCTGCGTGGACGTCTTCCTTGGCGGCAGAGACACCACGCTGCATATAACGGTTGTCGTTCATCTAATTATAGTTTGCTGTGACCTTCACAATGTTTTAGAACTGTACCTCAGGAGCTTTCTGTGCAGCAGCATCAGCCTCGAACTTCGACATCTTATCAAAGCCGAAGATGCCTGCAAGCAGCGAGTTGGGGAACTTACGCACTTTGGTGTTGTAGGTCTGGACAGCATCGTTAAAGCTGTTGCGGGCCTCATTGATGCGGTTCTCAGTGCTCTCTAGCTGTACCTGCAGATCCTTGAAATTCTTATTGGCTTTCAGTTCTGGATACTGTTCCTGAATCACCATCAGTCGTCCGAGGGCCTGCGAGAGTTCACCCTGTGCATCCTGGAACTCCTTCATTTTCTCAGGAGTCAGATTCTTTGGGTCTACAGTCACCTGTGTAGCCTTTGCACGAGCATTGATCACACCTTCCAAGGTTTCTTTCTCGTGCGATGCATATCCCTTCACCACATTCACGAGATTAGGAATCAAGTCGGCACGACGTTGGTAGGCAGACTGCACCTTTGCCCATTCTGTGGTTGCCTGTTCTTCTACTTTCACCATGCCATTATAGGCACTGATGCCCCATAGAATGAGTACAACAGCCACAATACCGATAATAAGTGTGTTCTTCGACAGTCCGGCTTTTTTTACAGGATTATTTCCGTTGCCCATATTACCGTTGTTACCGTAATTACCATTATTGCCCATGTTGCCATTATTGCCCATGTTGCCATTATTGCCCATGTTGCCGTTGTTGCCCATGTTGTTGTCATTACCCATGTTGTTGTTCACGGGGTTGTTGTTAATTGAGTTGTTGTCGCTCATAATGTTTGTTTTTTAGGATTATTATTGTTTGTTGTTGTTCTGCTATTACCACCGTCCACTGGCACCTCCGCCACCGAAGCTACCACCGCCATAGCCACCACTGCGTCTACTTCTGGATCCTCCACTCGAAAATCCTCCTCCGCTACGTCTGCTAGAGAATCCACCACCAAGGTGTCCACCTCCGCCGTCATAAGAGTTGAAGGTGGCAAAAGGACAGGCCAACAGCGTTGCCAGTCCTGCAGTAGTGGTAACCTTCTTGATCATGTAGCTATAAAAGAAAGCCCAGGCGATGAGCATGAAGGGATAGAGCCAGAATACCATGCCTTTGCTTTCTTCGCCATTGGTGCTACTGGTCAGTGCTGCCATCTGTGGCATCTCCTTTTTGTCGAGCATGGCATAGATGCCTTTTGCCAGATAGAGCATTCCACTGTCGGGTTGCTCAACCTTCATGCTCGGAATCAGATAGTCTTGTGCCAGATGATTACATTCCAGATCGGTGAGGTCACCCTCCAGACTTCGTCCTGGAGCAATGGAATAGCTATGGTCCAGGTATCCCACTACGATGACCAGGCCGCGGTCATTGCGTCCCACACCATATTTATTGCCTACATCCTGTGCCATACGGAAAGGATCGTCTCCGTCAATATGTCCGACGATGATCATAGCCGATTCCACACCGAGAATGTCATCCAGCTGTTCCAGTGTGACGTTGATGCTGTCTACCACTTCTGGCGAGAGGATGCTGTCGGGATTGGAGACATACTGACTATGGTCTGTCATATGTGGCATCGGGATGTTTTCTGCATTCCATGAGCGATTGTCCATAAGAGCGGTTATCCTGTCGGGCTCTTCATCTTCTTCTATGTTTAATCCTAGTGTGAAGAGTCCGAAAAAGAGGATGGCACCAAACCCTATTTTCATGAGCTTTGGCCATATTTTGGAAATCTTTAATTCTGGACTGCTATTCTCCCATTCTGATCTCAGTGTCTGACGTTCTGTCTCGTATTCCTGCTTCAGTTTTTGGTAGCTCTCTTCCGCATTATCCTCCGGGATTTTCTGAACCATTATATTGTATTTCTTTGTTATGGCATTCAGTTGCTCCCTTCGCTGCTGTACAATCTCCAGTTCGTTGCTGTTGTGCTTGTTATACCACAGGCCCACACATACGATAATTGCCAGCACAATGATGGTCAGCCACATGACCTCACTGTCTTCAAATGCATCCTTTTGCGACCTGCCAATGACGACAGGGATCATGCCTACGGCAAAAGCAGCAACACATGCCAGACACCCTTTTGTTTGGGAATTAATCATATCTATTTATCATTTTTGTTCTTTTCCGGTCCAGAATTCCCACGATGCAAAAGCCTGCAGCAACAGCATCTCCAGGCCGTTCTTCACTTGTGCGCCATGTGCTGCTCCTCGTTTCATGAACAGTGTCTCATCCGGGTTGTAGATAAGGTCGTAGAGGATGTTGCGTTCATCCAGTGCTTCATAGGGAAGGGTAGGGCAGGTGTCTATTTTGGGAAACATACCCAGTGGAGTGCAGTTGACGATGACATTATACTCGTGTACCACCTCTGGCGTGATGCTTCCATACTGTATGGTCCCAGGACGTTCATAGCGGCTGACGAATACTGGCTCGATGTTCAGCGACCGCAGTCCGTAGCCAACAGCCTTTGATGCACCTCCCGTGCCCAGCACGAGGGCTTTCTTGTGATAGCTTTCCAGCATGGGCTCAATGCTCTGCGTGAATCCGATCACATCGCTGTTGTAGCCACGCAGTAGGATCTTCTTTCCTTCGTGGACAATACGGATGACGTTCACGGCACCTATGGCCCGTGCTTCAGGACTGATATAGTCGAGATATTCGAGTACCTTTTCCTTATAGGGAATGGTGACGTTGAGTCCCTTCAACTCTGGATTCTGGCCCAGCACCTCGAAGAGTTGCTCGATGCTGGAAATCTCAAAATTGTAGTATTTGGCGTTGATACCTTCATCAGCAAATCGCTGATTGTGGTAGCCAACCGAAAATGAGTGCCCCAAGGGGTAGCCTATTAGTCCGTACTTATCCACTTTTATTGTTGATTTACGTTATTGTTACATCAGTTCATTTACATGCCGTGTAGAGGGTGCAGATGCCGAAGGTGAGTCGTTTGAAAGCGGTCTCCCTGAAGCCGGCCTGCTTGAGAATCTCCATCATGCGTTCTCCCTGTGGGAAGGCTTCGATGGTTCGCGTCAGATAGGAGTATGCACTCTTGTCTTTTGATATCAGTCGTCCATATAGCGGCAGGATGGTGTGGCTATACACCTTGAAGAGCTGTTTCATGGGGAAGCTGACGGGGGTTGTTAGTTCCACGATGCTCAGGTGTCCTCCTGTCTTCAGCACTCTGCACATCTCGCTCAGTCCTCTGTCCAGACTGGCAAAGTTGCGGATGCCAAATGCTGCTGTCACTGCGTCAAACGTACCATCAGCATAGGACAGGTTCAGGCAGTCTTCCTTGGCAAACGAGATGACATCCTGCAGCCCCAGCTGCTTCACTTTCTCAGCCCCCACTTCCATCATCCCCTCACTGATGTCAGCTCCCACCAACCGCTGTGGTCTTAGCATCTGTGCTGCCAGTATGGCAAAGTCGCCAGTGCCCGTGGCGATATCCAGTATCTGCTGTGGTTGGTAGGGCTCTAGCTGTCGGATTGCCTTCCGTCTCCAGCCTTTGTCAATGTTCCACGAAAGACGGTGGTTCAGCTTGTCGTAACTGGGGGCAATGTTGTCGAACATGGCCTCCACCTGCTCTGCTTTCTCACCTTCGTGGTAGGGTTTTATTTCTTCCTGACTATACATTATCTATTTTTGAGCCATTCGCTCACGTTCTTCTCTATGCGTGAGGCGATGTCACCTGTCTCAGCTGCCCTGTCGAATTTCTCGCCTACGATGTGCTCGTAGAGCTCGATATATCGTTCACTGACGCTTTCTGCATATTCGTCGGTGATTTCTGGCATCACCTGTCCTGGCTCGTTCATGAAGTCGTGCTCGATAAGCCACTGGCGTACGAACTCTTTCGACAGCTGTCGCTGGGGCTCTCCCATTGCCAGTTTCTCCTCGTATCCGTCGGCATAGAAGTAGCGGCTGCTGTCGGGGGTATGTATCTCGTCAATGAGATATACCTTGCCGTCACGTTTTCCGAATTCATACTTCGTGTCTACGAGGATAAGACCTCGCTTGGCGGCTATCTCCTGTCCACGGGCAAAGATCTTGCGGGTGTAGTCTTCCATGATGGCATAGTCTTCTGCTGACACCAGTCCCTGGGCAATGATTTCCTCTTTCGAGATATTCATGTCGTGCCCCTCGTCAGCTTTGGTGGTCGGGGTGATGATAGGCTCTGGGAAGCGTTCGTTCTCTTTCATGCCATCAGGCAGTTTCACACCGCATAGCTCGCGACAGCCGTTCTTGTATTCGCGCCAGGCAGAGCCTGTGAGTATGCTGCGGATAATCATCTCAACACGGAATCCCTCACACTTCAGGCCAACGGTTACCATAGGGTCGGGGGTGGCGAGCTTCCAGTTGGGGCAGATGTCGGTAGTGGCATCGAGGAATTTGGCGGCAATCTGGTTGAGCACCTGTCCCTTGAATGGGATGCCCTTGGGCAGCACCACATCGAATGCCGATATGCGGTCGGTGGCTACCATCACCATCAGGTCGTCATTAATGTTATACACGTCGCGTACCTTTCCGTGATACACGCTTTTCTGTCCATCAAAATGGAATTCAGTCTTGGTTAATGCGTTCATTGTTTATTTCTTTATCGTAATTATCGTATGCGTTTACAATCCTGGTCACCAGCTTATGCCTGACGATGTCTTTCTGCGTCAGGTTCACCACACCTATACCCTCTATGCCTGTCAATATGTGCAGGGCTTCTATGAGTCCGCTTTTGGCTTTTGGCGGCAAGTCTATTTGCGAGGTGTCGCCAGTGATGATCATCTTTGTGTTCCATCCCATGCGGGTGAGAAACATCCTGATCTGGGCCGGGGTGGTGTTCTGTGCCTCGTCGAGTATCACTACGGCATCGCTCAGTGTGCGTCCACGCATGAAAGCCAGTGGGGCTATCTGTATGACGTGTTTCTCCATCATGTCCTGTAGCTTCACGGCAGGAAGCATATCCTCTAGAGCGTCATAGAGGGGCTGCAGGTAGGGATCTATCTTGTCTTTCATGTCGCCAGGCAGGAATCCCAGTTTCTCTCCTGCTTCCACAGCAGGTCGACTCAGGATTATCTTCTTGGCGCTTTTGTCCTTTAATGCTTTGACAGCCAAGGCGATAGACAGGTATGTCTTACCAGTTCCTGCAGGTCCTACGGCAAACAGCATGTCGTTCTCGAGGTAGGAGTCGATGAGCAGCTGCTGGTTCTTAGAGCGAGCCTTGATGGGTCTGCCGCTGACCGAGTAGCACACCACGTCGTCAGGCACATCGTCATTCAGTCGCTTCCCCTTTGTAATGTCCAGGATGTCCTCCTCCTTTAAAGCATTGAATTTCAGGACGTGAAGACGCATCTTCTCAATGCTCTCTTCAAAGGCAGCTATCTGCTGTTCGTCACCCAGCACTCTGATCACGTTATCGCGAGCTACGATGCGAAGCTTGGGAAAGAGGGCTTTCAGCATCTGCAGGTGCGAATTTCCAACACCATAGAACACTACGGGGTCGATATCCTCTAAAACAATATGCTTTTCTATCAAAATGTGTATTTTTAATTTTCGCGCAAAGTTACGAAATTTATCGCATAGTGACAAATAAATTGCATAGTTTTTGCAAATCATGGTTCTGTAAATCCAATCTTGATGGGTTTCATCATGTCGATGCATCATGTTTTGTGGCATTGTTGCGTTGCATGTTGCATGAAGGACTGATGCATTGAGCGGGTTGGTTAGGAAAATGCTTTTCCCTGCGACAGGGAAATGACGGATTGATCGCGGTATTACAAGAATTTACTTTTGTGTAACTTGCTATGGGGTGGGTGAGTCCTTATGCAACATTGCAACATGCAACAATCCCCATTTCGATAGGTAAATATATTTAACAAGACAGAAGAACTGCTGAAACTATGGTTAATGGGAAATATTTTTCCCTGCCTAGGGAAATATTTTTTCCTCACTAGGAAATAATTTTTTCCTCACTAGGCAGCGAAAACTCCATCGTATGACACATCTGTGGGAGCTTTGAAAATAGTTTACATTTGTGGATGTTGCATAATCAATCTATGCCTTTGTTGCGAAAAGTATTCAAACGAAAATCCATATAAATGTGGATTGTGGACATGTGGATTTAGCAGTACCTTTGCACAAAATTTTCAAGTATGAAGAAATTTTTCTTGTTTCTAGCTATTTCTTCCGTAGCATCAGCGAGTGCTGCGGATGGTGTTACACCGACAGACATAAGTGTTAACGATTCTTCACGAGTAGTAGACCTCGATGAAGTAGTCGTAGTTTCAGAACCCAAAGACCTGCACCTGTTGCGTCAGCAGCCACTGAGCAGTACCCTGTTCTCTGATGCAGAAATGAAGCAACTGGGGTTGCGCGACCTGCGAGACGTGTCCAATTTCGTACCGTCGTTCGTGATGCCCAGCTATGGCTCACGCTACACATCTTCTATATATATGCGTGGGATAGGCTCGCGTGTGAACAGTCCTTCCGTAGGCCTCTACCTCAACAATATCCCGCTAGTCAACAAGTCGATGCTCAATTTCCATGCCTATGATGTGGACCGTATCGACGTGCTGCGTGGACCTCAGGGAACGCTTTATGGACAGAATAGCGAGGGAGGACTGGTGCGAATGTACACCCGTTCGCCACTGAACTATCAGGGCACTGACGTCAACCTGAGCTTTGGCACTGCCCTCTATCGCAAGGCTGAGGTGTCGCACCACAGCATGCTCAACGAACAGCTGGGACTATCGCTGGCTGGATTCTATCAGGGACAGCAGGGATTTCTCGACAATAGCACCACTGGCGACCACGCAGACAAGATGGACGAGGGTGGGGCACGCATACGACTGATGTGGCAGCCCAACAGTCGACTGATGGTGGACTTTTCCAGCGACTATCAGTATACGAAGCAGAATGGCTTTGCATATGGGGAAATGAGCCTGACGGGTGGCGACACACAGGACCCCTATTCCAACCGCCAGGGCAACTACAAGCGGCACATGCTGAACACAGGACTGGCACTTAACTACCGTGCCGACTGGGCTGACGTGAACTATACCGCTTCGTGGCAGTATCTGAAAGACGACATGCTCATGGATATTGACTATCGTCCTCAGGACTATATGCATATGGAACAAGCACAGCTGGAAAATGCACTGACGCAGGAACTGACACTGAAGAGCCGCACCACTGGACCCTGGCACTGGACCACAGGAGCCTTCTATTCCTATCAGGCACTGAAGACAATAGCTCCCGTGTACTTTGACCCTGCCATGAACGACTATCTCTCCAAGATGATTGAGGACTATGCCTACTATGGCATGCTGAACGCTATGGCCAAGCGGATGGGAGAACAGGCTGCAGCAGCGATGATCGAACGTGCTGGTGGCTGCCACATCAGAATGGACATAGACCCCATACCAGGACATTTCCGAACACCACAGCACAACTTCGGAATCTTCCACCAGTCGGACATCGATATCACCTCAAACCTCACGTTGACCATGGGACTACGCTACGACTTGTCGCAAGCTGCCATCGACTATAACACCATGGGAGCCATGCATTTGGATGAGAGTGTCATGGGCACACAGGTCAAGGCCAACGTGATCTCAGAACTGCAGCATGAGGACCACTCGAGCTTCGAACAGTGGTTGCCTAAGTTCGGACTTACCTATAAGATCGACAAACATGGTAGCAACATCTATACTCAGGTGGCCAAAGGCTATCGTGCAGGAGGATTCAACATCCAGATGTTCAGCGATATACTACAGACAGAGTTGCAAGGCAAAGCCCAGACAGCACGTGGCGACATGAACCTGACACACACACTGGAAGACTATAACAACATGCGTGAGACCATCAGTTTCAAACCAGAAGAAAGCTGGAACTTTGAGTTTGGCACCCATCTGAATCTCTTCGATTCGAAACTACAGCTCGACCTGGCCGGCTTCTACATGCAGATACGCAACCAGCAACTCTCTGTGATGGCGGGCAACTATGGCTTTGGACGTATGATGGTCAATGCCGGCAAGAGCTACAGCTGTGGTGTAGAAGCATCGTTGCGTGGCAGTGCCTTTGACGACCATCTTGCATGGGGAGTGAACTATGGTTATACCCACGCAGCATTCAAGGAATATACCGACAGCATCACTGGTGCAGAAGGCAAGATGGTGGCTGTCAGCTACAAGGACAACCACGTGCCCTTCGTGCCGGAACACACCCTGTCTGCCTATGCCGACTACCGTATCGACATGAGTGGCAATCTGATGAAGGCAATCACCATAGGAGCCAATGTCACAGCACAGGGCAAGACCTACTGGGACAATGAGAACAAATACTCTCAGGACCTGTTCACACTGCTAGGTGCCCATGTGGATGCTGATTTCGGAGCTGTCAGTGTGAGCCTATGGGGACGCAATCTGACTGACAAGAAGTACAATACCTTTGCCACCGATAGCCCCATGGCTGGACAGACACTCTACTTCGCACAGCTGGGCAATCCTTTCCAGGCAGGCATCGACTTGAGACTGCATTTCTGATAGGACCACATAAAGATTCTAATATAATAGGCAAGGCCGCAGTAGCACAGGGATGTGCATGCTGCGGTCCTCTTCTTATTTGCTCACAGTAGTTGATTACTGTGTACTTTTCCCAGCTTATTCTCGTAATAATGTTTAGGGAAGAATGTCACGAGCTTCTAATTGTCGGTTGACAATCATGCCAGTGAAAGGCAACTGTCGTAGGGATAGTTTGGTGAGTGCCTTGAAATGGAGTCGGAAGAGCACAGGCGACCCTTTGATGGTTGGTTGTTGACCAATATTGACAAAGGTGGGATAGAGCACGCGGTCACCCTTTGAGTGCAGCCTGTCGTTGGTCATGTTGAACATCTCACCAACGCCAATGGGTTCCATGCGCAAGAATTCCATCTGCTGCTGATTGTAGGGCAAGACGAGACTGAGGGCATTGATGTCCGACAAGTCCTGACCGGTAACGGTGATGACAATATCGTCGCCTGTGGCATATTGCTGACGGTCGGTCTTCATTGTAATCCTCCCAGACAGCGGCTTGTCAGAAGGAGTGATTCCTCCCTCGAGCTGTGTGGTCACGTAGCTTATATCCTGTGCATCGATAATCCCATTGTGGTTCACGTCACCTACGGAGACATAACCATCGAAATCACTGTCTCCCATACGCAACCCTGTGTAGTTAAGATAGGAGGTGAGGTCATTCTCGTCTATACTGCCATCTTGGTTGATGTCACCAGGAATGAGCACCTTGGCTCCTGGTTTACGGAAGGCATAAAACTCGGCACCCGATCCAAAGTTCCCTACAGCCTTGCTGACACAAAGACGGAGATAACGGGTGGTTGCTATTCCGAGTCTGACTGTCCCCTCAGAAGTCTCAGAAGGGAGGAAGTCCATGTGTGCGAGATCTATAGTCTTCTGCTTGTTGTTGCGTGCCCATTGGAAAGGTAGCGGCTCACTCCATGTCCGACCGTCAGCACTAAGCTGCAAAGTGCCAGCCAGGATGGTACCGTTGCCGGCATTGTCGCGAGGCACGTAGGTGATATGGTCTAGCTCGGTGGTGGCATGCATGTCAATGTCAATGGTGAAGGGTACTGCCTCATTGTTCTGCCAGTCAGTATGCCACAGCTCCCCGTGCTCGTCCAGGTCGAAAAGGTGGCTGATGTCAGCACCAGGCTGTTCTGCTACGGAGCATGTGCCAGTCAGCCCGTTCATAGCCAGTTTTAACGGATCGTCAGCAGTACGGAAAACACAGTCCTTCCAGGAACCCACTTTGCCCTTGGCTATGGTACGTAGGCGGTAGTGATATGTCGTCTCGGGTTCCAAGGGCTCTCTCAGCATGTTCAGGGCCTGCGTTGTGTCACTGATATTCCTATAGAGCATGTTGTCGAACATTAGTTCATAGCCTATGTCGTCGTTGCTTGGTTCCCAGGAGACGGGAAGGACGACACCCTCCACCGTCAACTCTACCTTATTATAAATAGAAGTCGTGGGCACATCGACGATGAGTTGGTCTGGCCTATGAATGCCTATCAGCTCCATGAACGGTTCCTTGCCATAGTGCCAGTCAGACTTCACAGCCTTGCCGTTCACCCTCACACGTACCTTCTTGGGTTGGCTTGTCATGTTCAGCACGAAACGAGTCCTCTTCTGTGTCGTCATTCCCTTGAAGCCTTTCTCAGCAGGATGAACGGTGATGGTGGCACGTTCTTTCTCTAATTGTTGCTCCACCTCGTAGGTCATCCAGTTGTAAGAATTGTCGCCATCCTGCTGCGACACATCTTGAGCAAGATAGGTATCTGTAGTGCCATCATCGTCATAGACTTGTATACTGGTATGCTGTGTTGAGGGCCATATCTCCAGTATGCGTAGCGAAGGGTCGATCTGCGATGGGTTGTTATTAGGGTTGTTCATGGGGATAATAGCACCTTCCCTGACGAAGAGGGGCAATTTCCAAAGTGGTGCCTCAAAGCCATTCATGACACACTCGCCATCGTAGGGCTGTCCTGTAAAGTAGTCATGCCATTTGCCTTTGGGCAGATAAATCCCGTGTCGTTGTGCCTCACCGTCTCTGGCATGAGGAGAGGGGGCTTCATAGATGGGAGCAACAAGGAATTCCGACCCATAGAGATATTGGTACTTTGTGCGATTGTCCATATTGGAATCGTCACTGTACAGTAACATGGCCCGGATGAGGGGCAATCCGTCGACGGCTTCATGAGCAAAGGTATAGGTATAGGGCAGGAGCATGGATTTCAGCTTCAAGTACGAGCGGTTGATACTAGTGGCGGGCTCTCCTAGTGCCTGTGGGTATTTCTCGTTGGCTCCCCAGCCATCCATGTTCAGCTGCATGGGTGTAAAGGTCTTCCATTGGAAGTCACGGATGTTCACTTCCATGTTCTTTCCTCCAAAGATGCCGTCCATGTCGCTGGTGATATTAGGCTGTCCTGAAAGTCCGGCACCAATATAGGTAGGGATATGGAAACGGATATACTCCCACTCACCCCCCGTCTGGTCGCCAGTCCATACTCCGGCATATCGCTGTGTGCCAGCCCATCCGTCGAGGGTGATGATGAAGGGTCTTGCCTGCTGTCCGTAGTAGGGCATGATCTGTGCCACATTGCTGATACCGTTCAGTCCGAAAGAATAGCCAGCACCCACCCAGGCCACATCGGTTTTCAATACACGCACACCGGCATCACGCACTTCCTTGATGATGTCTCGCTGCAAGAGAGCCGGTATACTGTCTGCAGGGTGCAGGTTCGACTGTGTCCATAGCCCTGTCTCCACACCTTTGGAACGGGCATAGTCGCCAAAAGCCTTCAGGTTTGCAATGTTGCCGTCGAGAGTCTCCGTCTGACCGTATCCGGCACCATAGCCATCGTTGGGTAGTATCCATCCCAATGGCATGTCGTTGTGAGCATAGCGGTCGATGACTGCACGGGCAGAGAACTGATAAGCACCCTCACCGTTCAAGGTCTCGCGCATACCACCGTCTATGGGTTTCTGACTCTCCACATAGCGTTTGCCGTCCTCGAAGAGGATGCCACGTCCAGCTTCGGTGGTCTCTTTCCAGTAGTCGCGGTTGTAGGCATTGAGGTGTCCTTCGTAAAAAGCAAACTTAGGCAGCAGCACAGGATGCCCTGTCAGCTGATAGTAGCTCCTCAGTATGTCTACAGGTGTCTTGCCCAGCATGAAGAAAACATCCAGGTAGTCGGCATCGTGATGAACCAATATTTCTTTCTTGTCAGTAAAGTCATAATAGCCGGGCTTGAAAGTATGGCAGAGCACACCATAGCCAGCCGTGGACCAGAAGAACGGGGTAGGGGAGCAGACGCCACCATCGACCCATGAGTTGGTATTCACAATATCTATGCGTTCACCTCGATGGGAGTATCGTCCGTTCTGCACGCCACCACCATAGTAGAAGCCGGGAGAGGACTCCGAAAGCCGCAGGTTGTATCCACCTTTCTTGAACTCCACGGGAGCTGTCATCGACACTACATCACCCCTTTGCCATAACGTCAGCAGGCCTGTCGATTTGTCAATCCTCACCATACAGCATTTCAGACAAATATCTCGCTGCGGCTGGGTGCAGACCATAATCGTACTGTCGTTTGCCACCACCTCCACCTGTGTATTCCTACGGGCATCCTTCACCAGGATATCAGCAGACGGTGTCGCATCTGGATTGCGCACGATACCGCCATTGTCATCACGAAACAGACGGAAGATGTTCGGACCATAGAAGTCAATAGTCATGATCTTCCCATCGTTATAGACAACCTCAACGGCCTGTCTATTCAGCTGTCGCACTTCCTTCACTCCATGATTGTCATTGCCCCATGTGCCCAGTGTGAACACAATCGACATAAGTAGAAAAACAGTTCGGCTCATAATATACTCAGTGCATTTTTGGCAAAGGTACGAAAATGCATGCGGAATACCAAATAAATTCGAATATATTTTCATTCGAGGTTCTTTTGCTAATCACTATGCGAAATAAGGATGCGGTGCGAGTGAGCAGATAACCAGTATTGATGTTTCTGCTCCAGCACATGAACGCTGAAGTGTTTGGCACTGTATAGGAGTGTTCAAAAGTTTTTAATCGTCTAACATGCCGTTTTTTCTTTCAGTACTGGAAAAAGATATTTTCCTAGTTGCGAAAAAATATTTTCCTAACTAGGGAGAAAAAAATCCCTAGTACTGCCATTTTTGACGTAATTATTTTTCGAACAAGAAAATCTTTTCGATAGAGCAAATCTATTTCTATCCTATTTCCCTAATAGTCCATCTGTCCATCTAAAAAGGGATATCGTGAGTGAGGTGTTGAGTGAGGTGTTGAGTGAGGTGTTGAGTGAGGTGTTGGGTGAGGTGTTGAGTGAGGTGTTGGGTGAGGTGTTGGGTGAGGTGTTGAGTGAGGTGTTTTGATAACACCTCACTCACCTCAAACCCTTTGTATATCTGCCTTTCCGAAGATAGAGTGAGGTGTTGGCCTAGAAAACAACAAAATTCTTAGTTTTGGGTTCTTTATGCATTTAGGCTCCTTAGTGCTCCAAGCAGTTCATCGTTCTCTGAGCGGGTGCCAATTGTGATGCGCAGACAGTTGTGGCAAAGCTGAACACGTGTACGGTTTCTGACGATGATGCCACGTCCCACCAGATAGTCATAGATGGCCTGTGCATCAGTGACACGAGCCAGGAAGAAGTTGGCATCAGTGGGGTATACCTGCTGGCAGATGGGCAACAGACGGAAAGCCTCCATCATCTGTGTGCGTTGCTGCAGGATGAGTTGTGTCAGACGGTCTATCTCGAACGGGTCGTCAAGCATCTTCATAGCCTGCTGTTGTGTAAGCAGATTGACGTTGTAGGGATACTTCACCTTGTTGAATATGCCAATGATGGCGGGTGAGGCAAAGGCCATGCCCAGACGGATGGCTGCACTGGCCCATGCCTTACTCATGGTGTTGAGCACGACCAAGTTGCTATGTTTCTGCAATTCCTGGCGCAGAGGCTGCTGACGGGAAAAGTCGCTGTAGGCTTCATCCACAACGACTAAGCCTTCAAAGGTATTGACAGTCTTCACGATTTCCTCACGGGCTATGCTGTTGCCAGTGGGGTTGTTGGGGCTGCAGATCCAGATGAGTTTTGTATGGTTATCACAGGCAGCAAGCAGACGTTCTGCCGTTACCTGGAACTGTTCGTCAAGCAGGACAGGACGATATTCCACGTCGTTGATATCCGCACACACCTTGTACATGCCGTATGTAGGCTCGATAGCCACCACATTGTCTGTCTGTGGCTGGCAGAAGCAGCGGTAGAGCAGGTCAATGGCTTCATCGCTGCCGTTGCCCAGGAATATATGGTCTGCAGGGATGCCCTTGAGCTTCGAAAGCCGTTGCTTGAGCTCACGTTGCAGTGGGTCTGGATAACGGTTCAGCTGGTTGCCGTAGGGGTTCTCATTGGCATCGAGGAATACATGTGCCTCGTGGCCGGAATATTCGTCTCGGGCACTGCTGTAGGGAGCAAGCTTCCAGATGTTGGGACGTACCAGGTCTTGGAGTGGTTTCATAAGCTGTTCAGTCTTAGTGTCATCGCATTTTTGTGAGCATCGAGTTGCTCTGCAGCAGCCATCAGTTCTACGGCAGGACCAATATGCCGTACACCTTTAGGTGTAAGATGCTGGAAGGTCACCTTGCGACAGTAGCTGTCGAGGTTTACGCCACTATAGGCCGTAGCATAGCCGTGAGTAGGCAGTGTGTGGTTGGTGCCACTGGCATAGTCGCCGGCACTCTCGCAGGCATACGGTCCGAGGAAGACACTGCCAGCATTGATGACCTGCTGAGCCAGTTGCTCGTAGTCGTGAGTCTGTATAATAAGATGTTCTGGAGCATAGGCATTGCTGAGGTCCATCATCTCGCGAGCAGAGGCAACGAGCACACAGCAACTGTTTCCCAGTGCCTTCTCTGCGATTTCCTTGCGTGGCAGCAGCTCAAGCTGTCGTGCCACTTCTGTCTGTACATCGCTGATCAGACGTTCGCTAGTAGTGATGAGCAGCACCTGTGAGTCGACACCATGCTCAGCTTGAGAGAGCAGGTCTGCAGCTACGAAGGCAGCATTGGCACTGTCGTCAGCCAGCACACAGACCTCGCTGGGACCCGCAGGCATGTCGATGGCCACATCGTCGAGGCTTACTTGTTGCTTGGCTGCCATCACGTATTGATTGCCAGGTCCGAAGATCTTGTATACCTTAGGCACCGTAGCGGTACCATAGGCCATTGCACCAATGGCCTGCACACCACCAGCCTTGTAGATGGCACTGACGCCAGCCACATGGGCAGCAACCAGAATGGCAGGATTGACCTTGCCCTCGCGGTTGGGGGGAGTGCAAAGTACAATATGCTCACACCCCGCAATCTTTGCAGGGGTAGCGAGCATGAGGACGGTGGAGAACAGGGGTGCCGTACCACCAGGAATGTAGAGGCCAACCTTCTCGATGGGCACACTCTTCTGCCAGCATTCCACGCCAGGTTGCGTCTGTATGCGTATCTCCTGGAAGCGTTGTGCCTCGTGGAAAGCCTGTATGTTGTGATGAGCTAGCCGGATTGCGTCAACAAGCTGTGGGGAAACAAGCTGCATGGCCTCGTCAATCTCAGCCTGCGACACTGCCAGCGAGCTTAGGCGAACATGGTCGAAACGTTCTTCGTAGTCGAGTACAGCCTCGTCACCCCGCAGACGGATATCGCTGAGCACATTGCTCACAGTCTGCTGAAGCTGTGAGTGGTCAAGCTGTGGACGGGCAATAATGGCGTCCCAGTCTGTTTGTTTTGGAAAACGTATAACATTCATAAACCTCAAATATCCGCTATCAAAGGATCATTTTCTCAATAGGAGTCACCAGGATTCCCTGGGCACCCAGTTCCTTCAGTTGTCCGATGATTTCCCAGAATCGGTGCTCGTCCAGAACGGTGTGTACAGAACACCACTCGTCGTCGGCAAGAGGTATCACAGTGGGACTCTTCAGTCCTGGTAGCACGCTGATAATCTCCTGCAGGCGAGCCTTGGGTGCGTTCATGCGTACATATTTCTTATCTTCAGCCTCGCGTACAGCTTCGAACCTGAACAGCATCTGCTGCAGGATGTCACGTTTCTCCTGCGACATGCCTGGATGGCCAATAAGCAGGGCTTCACTGTGCATAACTATTTCCACTTCGCGCAGGTTGTTGCTGACCAGAGTAGAACCGCTGCTGACAATGTCGAAGATGGCATCAGCGAGTCCAATGCCCGGGCTTATCTCAACACTGCCTGTGATGACGTGTATCTCAGCATGGATATTGTTCTTCTGCAGAAACTGTCGCAGGATGACTGGGTAGGAAGTGGCAATAGTCTTGTTCTCAAACCACGACAGTCCCTGATAGTCAATTTCCTTGGGGATGGCTAGTGAGAGCCGGCACTGGCTGAAACCCAGACGTGAGATGATGTCAGCCTCGGCTCCACGTTCAACATATTCATTCTCACCCACCACACCGATGTCGGCAACGCCACTAGCCACACTCTGTGGAATATCGTCGTCACGCAGGTAGAGCACTTCAAGCGGGAAGTCCTTGGCGGCAACGAGCAGGGTACGCTTGGAACCGCCAACCTTGATGTCAGCCTCGGTAAGCAAGTGCATGGTGTCGTCGAACAGTCTTCCCTTTGATTGTACAGCAATTCTTAACATAAAAATCTAATTATCTTGAAAAAACGGGGCAAAGTTACACTTTTTTTCTCTAATTTCCAATTAAATGCGTAACTTTGCGCCAAAATTTGCATAAGATTGAAACAATTTGGCATATTTATACTGCTTTTGCTGCTTGCAGCCAGCTGTTCGCGACAACAGCAGCAACTGACGCCACCCTGGCAGGCTGACGACGACAGTACGACGGTTTTCGACCTTCCGCAGATTGAACAGGCAGGAGAAATGATTGCACTCACACTGTCGGGACCTGATACCTATTACGACTATCATGGTTCACACCTGGGTGCGCAATACCTGCTGGCTGAGCAATTTGCGGCCTATCTGGGAGTGCGGCTACGCATAGAACTGTGTCGCGATACGTCAGAACTCCTCAGTCGTATCCAGACAGGAGATGCCGACCTGATAGCCCTGAGGCTGACTGTCGACAGTCTGACGCCAGGATGGATGGTGGGAAAGGGGAAGGAAGAACTGCAGGCTGCCCTCGACGAATGGTACAAGCCCGACATGCTGGCACAGGTACAGCAGAAGGAACGGCAGATGCTCACCAAGCCAAGGGTGTCGCGACGGGTCCATGCCCCAATGCTGCGACGTGGGGTCATCTCTTATTATGACGAGCTGTTTAAACGCTATAGCCGAGGCATAGGATGGGACTGGCGATTGCTGGCGGCACAGTGCTATCAAGAGTCGACCTTCGATCCAGAGGCAGAATCGTGGGCTGGTGCCAGAGGACTGATGCAGATTATGCCCAAGACGGCTGACCATCTGGGATTGCCACGAGAACAGATTACCGATCCAGAGCAGAATATTGCTGCTGCCACACGACTGCTGCACGAGCTGGAAAGGGATTTCAACTATATACATGACCGTACAGAACGTCAGAATATGGTGCTGGCCAGCTACAATGGCGGCATCTCACACATACAAGATGCGATGCGGCTGGCACAACGTGACCAGCGAAACCCGCAGCGATGGGAAGATGTACGCACTTATGTGCTCAGACTGAAAGACCCGCACTACTATCAAGACACACTGGTGAAACATGGTTATATGCGAGGCACGGAGACGGCAGACTATGTGGATCGCATTCGCGCACGCTATCAACAGTATATCAGACAGGTGCGGCAGTAAACAACAAGTAGAAAGTTTTGAAAATAAAGTTGGCGGGCAAGGAAACAGAAATCTTCACAATTTGAATGGTTGAGAACAATAAAACAATATACGCTATGCAGCATCTGATCATTGCCGACAGCGGCAGTACCAAGACCGACTGGGCTCTTGGCACCAAAAGAATAAAGACACAGGGCATAAACCCTTTTCATCAGGACGACTGCACTATTCTTGCAATCCTACAAGGAGAATTACTGCCACAACTGGCATCATTAGGCCTCCGTGTGAGCGATGTAGAACAGGTTCGGTTTTATGGCAGTGGTGTGCGGCCAGAACAGCAAGAACGCATGGAAAGACTGCTGGGCAGTATTTTTGTACAAGCAACGACAATCGAAGCCCGCAGCGATATGCTGGGGGCCGCACGTGCCTTGTGTGGACACCGCGAGGGACTGGCCTGCATATTAGGTACTGGTGCCAACTCGTGTCTCTATGATGGGGAAAAGATAGTGGCCAACACCCCGGCATTGGGCTACATACTGGGTGATGAGGGTAGTGGGGCAGTGCTGGGACGACTATTCCTAAATGCCCTCTATAAGAAAAGATTGTATGCGGGTGCGGAGGAGGAGTTCCAGCAGTACTCTGGAATGGCGATGGGCGATGTGATCAACTACGTCTACAGACAGCCAATGGCCAATCGCTGGCTGGCCTCTTTGTCAGCATACATACATGCACATCTGGAACATCCAGAGATACATGCCCTCGTGGTGGATAATTTTCGTGACTTCATCAGCCACAATATCTTGCCCTACCAGCGGCCTGACCTTCCGCTGAATGCCGTAGGCAGTATTGCCTGGTACTATCACGACCAGTTGGATGAGGCTGCACAGGCAGCAGGCTATAAGCTGGGATGCGTAGTGCAGAGCCCCCTTGACGTTGACTCCCCCTCCGTATAATGATAGAGATGAGAGTGCTTATGGCATGACATGCAGCCAGTCGGCTTCCAGCCAGCCTCTGTCGCATTTGGGGTCGCTTTCTGCCGCAATGAATCCGAACTTGGCACCT
Organism: Prevotella sp.; assembly: GCA_024684515.1. Classification (GTDB taxonomy): domain Bacteria; phylum Bacteroidota; class Bacteroidia; order Bacteroidales; family Bacteroidaceae; genus Prevotella. The sequence continues at coordinate 3,113 of JAIKWS010000126.1, read as the reverse complement.
ATCCACTTGCCTTCTTTCATCTGGAACTCTTTGCCACAGTCCTTGAATTTCTTTCCATTGCTGCTGTAGGAGAAACGCACCTTGCTGTCGTTGACTGTCAGTCGGAGATAGATGTCTTCGTGTATGCCTGGGCGATAGGTGGTTTGGTCTTCTTCTGTAGGCTTCAGTGTGGCAATAATGGTTTCTTCTTGCTGCTTGCCCTTGTCGGCACCCTTACAGGTCATCTGCACCAGCTGGAAATTGCTGGCATTGCGACGTAAGACGAGGGCAGAGTAGTCGAGTCCCATCATGATGATGCCCCCAAACTGTCCGTCTGCCTTCGATGTCATACGCAGCTTGGCTGTAGCTGTGAACTTGTCAGCAGGGGTCTTCTGCAGCAGCATATTGGGAACGAGGAACAGGTTCTTCCATTCTTCTGCCAGTTTGTGGGTATAGATACGGAAGGTACCAAAGGCTGTTGGAACACCGTATTTCTCGTCATAGTTGGCCTGCCACTGCCACTGTTTACCCACTTCAGGAAGATTGAACTCGTCACTTTCTACAGGGTTCATGATTGTGTTGCCTGACGATTGTGGCTTCTTGTAGGTAGTGACGGGCTCGCCATTCTCACCCATGACAGGCCATCCCGTAGTCCAGTCTACGGGCTGCAGATGTACCACACGTCCATAGGCCTCCTTGTCCTGGAAGTGCAGGAACCAGTCCTCTCCGTATTTGGTGTGTATCCATCCCCCTTGATGAGGACCGTTGATATTGGTCTTGCCCTGAGCCAGTACCACCTTGTGCTCGTAGGGGCCATAGGGGCTCTTGCTACGCATGGCCAGCTGAAAGCCTGTGGGCACGCCACCAGCAGGACACATGATCCAATACCATCCATCGCGTTTGTAGAACTTGGGACCTTCACAGGTGTGATTTTCGTTTCCATTGCCGTCGAACACGATGACGGGCTGTCCTATAGGACGTGTTCCATCTGCTGATAACTCTCTGACTGTTAGTACGCTGGCAAATTTTGCTCTACTATTGGCCCAGCCATTGACGAGATAGCACCTGCCATCGTCGTCCCACAATGGTGTGGTGTCGATATACCCTTTTCCGCTAATGACACACACGGGGTCTTCCCATTTGGCAGCAGGATCACCTCCCTTGCTTTTCACCATATAGACACCATGATCAGGGTCACCCCAGTAGATGTAGAACTCGCCATCGTGATAGCGTATGCTGGGTGCCCATACGCCATTGCCATGCTGCACGTTACTGAAGTGCTGTACGAGCTCCTGGTCGCCACTATAGAGGGATGTGAGAGCATGACCTACAATCTCCCAGTTGACCAGGTCCCTGGAATGGAGAATGGGCAGTCCGGGGATGCACTGGAACGACGATGCAGTGAGGTAGTAGTCCTCTCCTGATGGTCCTACGCAGACATCGGGGTCGCTATAGTCAGCATTGATGACAGGATTGGTGTAGGTGCCATCGCCATTGTCCGGGCTCCATACTTGTGACTTGTAGTGTTGGGCTGTAGCCATCATGGGTAGGATGGCCAGCAGGCAAATCATTTTTCTCATAAACGGTTGATTCGTAGTTTGTAGTTATTGTTAGTATATTCGATACGCATGACTCGACGGTACTCATCATCGCAGCCGGGATTGAGCCTCTGTCCAATGGCCAGTGCAACATGTCCCATCGTACGTCGCAGGTTGATTTCCACACATGGATGGAGAAGGCAGGAGTGGCTGCCGTTGCCAACAATCATCATGTCCACACCAAAGGGACCCTTGTATTTGTCCTTGATGATTGTCTCCAGATGCTGGCATATCTTTTCCTGGACATTATCAAGCAGTTGCAGGGACAGATAGCGGCCCAGCTGTTGTCGCTTGCTTTGTTCGGTGGCGATGACATTACCCGTATAGGCACCGTTTGTGGTGTGGAAGAGCGATAGCCCCAGATAGCAGATATGTCCCTGTCCATCTGACGTGAACTCCATTCCAAAGTCTCTCACCTTATTATAATATGGTTCTACCATGACGGAACCCTGTTGTGAGAATATATTGTGCAACCATCCTTCGATGTTTGGTGATGGCATATCGCTATGGAGGAAACGTATGCCCCGACCACTTGACGACCAAGGAGCTTTGAGAACCACATGATTATTGTGCTGGTTCAGAAGTTCCAGGACCGCTTCTTTAGTGGTACATTCGAAGGCTTCGCCTATCGTGCCGTCTGTATGTAGCTGAGGCAGTAGCAAGGCAGCAGTCCTGCGGTGGGATAACTGTCGGATGATGGCAATTTGCTCCTCCGAGGGTGGCACGTTCTCGTCCACACCACTCTTGATTAGTTGTGAGCGGATGGCAGGATTCCACCCCCAGGGTTCGATGCTGTCGAAGTGGATATTGGCCAATTGCTGTCTGTCGATGAAGATACAGGCTTTGGCCTTCCTTCTTGCTGCAGCCTTTCGTGCGGCATCCACATCGTCAACCAATGCCACATCGTCAGCTCCTGTCCATAGGGCAGGCAGCCATCCCAGGTCGTGCCGCAACTGTCGTCCGGCATGCGGTGCCGTGAAGTTTGACAGGTTGCTGGCCAAGGCCAAATCGTGTTCAGGATTGAAGATGTGAAGGGTCATCGTTTTTCTATTTGGTTGCAAAATTACAAATAATTGTTCACAATACAAAAGAAAAATGCTTTTATCTTAACACTTTTCATTGATTTGGAAATAGCAGCAACCCTAACCGATGAACAACATGAAAGCTGCTTCTAGCCATACTCTAGGCTCCTTCTAGCCATACTCTAGGCTCCTTCTAGCCTGCTGTTGGAGTATGGCTAGAGTATGGCTAGAGCGAGGTTGAAAGGAGACTGAAGCGAATGAAGACTATACGAAAGCAAGGCATCCTAACCTCAACACCTCACTCACGATACACGATTCGGGATGACAGAGACCTCAAGAGATAAAGGGAAACGAAGTCTGATGATGCGAAAAAGCAGATCTGCTCTTGAATAAATCCTTACATTAGAAATTCGGTACGTGAACAAGTTTTTTTTCCCTAGTTAGGGAAATATTTTTTCCTCACTAGGAAAATAGTTTTTCCTAGTATAGAAAGAAAAAGTGGCTTATTTAGTGG
>JAIKWS010000123.1 GCA_024684515.1 Prevotella sp. | reverse complement strand
GGCATCTATGACATAGCTGCGAACATCGGTTATCTGACCATCGGCATCAGTCACGACACTGCTAAGTTTGTCTGTGACAACATTGAAAGGGTATGGACCGAATACCTGCAATGGCAATACCCAAATGCAGACACCGTCTGTTCTCGTCAGGGCGGATTAATATGCAAATTCATCCCAACTTATTTTTTTAATCGTTACTTAGCGAAATATTTTTAAAGACGCACACGTCCTCTCATTGTAACCGCTTTTGGCACGAAAGTTGCAAAACTGCTGAAGCCGAACAGCCGTAGAGCATAACGATAGGATTATTAGCTCATAAAATTGGTAAATAGTTTTGTTATGTCATACAGGTTTCGTAAGTTCGAGAAGACAAGGAGCAAGCTAGCTTGCGAAATTTGGATTATTTCAAGTTATTTGATCCTAGGGGTAAGCGTGAGGACTATGACTGCTTCAGTTGTTGCCCGACGAATTCATACGGTGCACACATGGATTTTTATGAGGATGGTGACGATGTGGTGAGCCTTTGACAGCCTCGCCAGCACTATCAGGTCGGATTAACGCGATCCGCGGTGGCATCCTCTCAACGCTCATAGATGAGACGGCTGGCTGGGTGGTGTTCCATAAGATACAGACGAGCGGGCACTTCCGCGGGTGCTGTTCCTTTTCGTTTTCGTCTATTTTGACTTTCAGGATACAGGTCTCTTATCTTTGTAGTAATCATCTGGATGTTCCTTATATAATTCGTCCAACTTGCGGTTAATATCCGCTTCAAGTGTCTGAACAGTATAATACCATTCCTTTGGTACAGGCCCGCTTTTGTATCGATATGTCTCTTTTTCATCGTGTATATAGGTGATGACAAGTACTTTCAGGTTGGGCTTGTGGAAAAACCAGGATAGAGAATTGACATCATCTGCAATCTGTTCAACAATCTTATCATACTTATGTTCTGTCTGATCCTTGTCTTCTCTGGCATCCTGATATAGTTCATCATCGGTGCCGACGTGAAAGAAGCGAGTAGGAATGTAGTAGCTCTCTTGAATAGAGTCTAGCCTGAAATGATGCGGGCCCAAAATCTTGGAAATAGCAATGACCACAGTATCCGACAACTCCTCTGTTGAGTCAACAGCTTTCCTGTTTGACAAAGTTATTCCCTTCCTTTCCAAGTCTACCAGCAGTTCATCATAGCCGCATACATGTTCCCTGGCATTATAGTCAGCAGCCTTACAGATCGCATCCAATAATACCGTATCACCCTTCTTGCCGATAGTCAGTCTCTCTATGCCATCAGTAATGTCCTTATCATCGATTACCCGCCAGTCATCATCCACCAACGGGAACGTGATGAAGCGTCCACAATAGAACTTTTTCCTATCCTCTTCTGTGGCCTCACATATCAGTACGCCTTTGAGATCGTAGAAAGACGCGCCGATTCGGATGACTCTCTTCTCATCGTCCAGTTTCACTTTAATGCCCTTGCACGGATGGCCGTTAGCGGTCGCCTCCTTGACATTCTTACCAGAATCATCGATTTCCTTATATTCTACCTTACCCTTGACATTGAATACTTTCTGCAGCGCATCCTCCTTGAAGTGTGGATTGTCGAGTATGTAATTCATTTCAAACACCTTCTCGTTGCCGGATTGGGGATTCATGATGCTACAACAGCGGAAGAACGGGTTCTTTTTCAGCTGTGATGCTACAATTTCCTGTATTTCATCTTCACTAGCGGAGACAACAGACGACGCGAAGGGGATAATATTGAATATCTCCCTTCCGCTGTCTGTGTTTTTTACGTAATAAGTTACCAAATATTCCATCTTTTTCTCTTTTAAATCCTACTTTATAACATGGTCTGCCAGATAGTCAAGGCAGAAGCGACTGCGAAGGTACGAATTTTCAATGAAATAAAGGCCGATTATAGCATAAAACATCAATAAAAAAGCCGTTTTCGCATTTTTTTGTACCTTTGCACTATCTTAACAGGAAAAAGGATGAAGAAAATCTTGAGGTGTTCGATGACATTGTAGAGGCTCATACGGCAGGATTTCCACGGGACGATTCCGTCAGGTGGGTTAGTTCCGTCTCCCGCTTTCGGCATCATTCCCGCCTGCTTCCCGCATATAGCATTTTCGGTGTTTTCGCTCCTTTCAGATACTTTGGGGAGCATATAGAAGAAGCTTAACCCAGGAATAAGGGTAGCTTAACCCTAGAACAAGCCAAGAACAAGCCAAGAACAAGCCTAGAAGGTGACGAGGTCTGGTTTTTAACATTTGACTTGCCCTGTTTACCCATTCAGACACCATCTGCTTTTCAGCGTTTCTCTTGGCTTGTTTTCCATTGTCTTTGCTTTTCGCGTTTTTTCGCTTTGCGCAACACCGGATGCACCTCAACAATACAGCCAGATGAGCTTGCTTTCTATAGTCTTCGGCTTTCACGGTTTTCCCCTTCTGTGGTTGTTGTCTCGTAGAGGCTGTTGGTGGGGCTGTGGACTTTTGCAAGCTTGTGAGAAAATGACAGAGGCACGGCATCAGGGACGTAGTCCCAACTACAGGAAGGTGTTTTCTTGGCTTTTGTTCAGTTTCCAGCGAGTGAGCCGTAATCTCACTCATAGTGAGCCGTAATCCCACTCATAGTGAGCTATTATCCTTTTCATCGGTTAGCATCATCTTGTTTTCTGTTAACTAAGGCGGAAAGATGGAAAGACGGGAGTTGACATGTCTACAAGTTACTTTTCGCTTTTCTGCTTTACAACAACTTCCAGTTGTTATCACCGTGATAAATCATCTGCCGTGCGTTGCTGACAAGGCAGTCTATGCGTCTAACAAGCTGGAAACCATATCTCCATGACGCTTTTCGTCGTCCTTCGTATGCTGTATTTCTGGGGGATGAGCAATCAGGTGCTCATAGCCCCTGTGATGGGCAGGACAGGCCATCGATGTCGATGCCAAAGATGCGCTGTACAGTGGCCGTGGTGGTACTGGCAACCGTCTCCTCGCTGACATCGTAGGCACGGGCTATTGCTGCGAGTACATGAGCCACGAAGGCACTCTCGTTGCGCTGTCCACGATGGGGCACGGGAGCCATGTAGGGAGCATCGGTCTCGAGCACGATGCGGTCGAGGGGTACCGTGGCTGGCAACACCTCGGGCAGATGGCTCTTTCTGAAGGTGAACACCCCTCCGATGCCCAGCACGAAGCGTTCGAACTGCAACAGCTCGGCAGCTTCTTTCTCGTTGCCCGTGAAGCAATGGAAGACACCACCAGGCAGTTGCCGTTCGTACTGCCGCAATAGGTGGACCATCTCGTTCTGTGCCTTTCTGCAATGAATCATCAACGGCAGCCGTGTCTCTATGGACCATAGCACCTGCTGCTCGAAGGCCTTGAGCTGCTCGTGTTCGAACTCACGGCTCCAATAGTAGTCGAGTCCTACCTCGCCAATGGCAATCACCGATGACGCGGTGGAGGCGAGTTCAGATTCCAGGAGCGTTCTGATGTCAGCCAGGTGTGACGGCCAGTCGGCCCTCACCTCCTCGGGATGCAGGCCTAGCATGGCATGGAAGAACGCCGGATACTGCTGGCAGAGAGCCAGTATGCGACGTGAGGACTGCAGGTCGATGGCAGGCAGGAAGACGGCCTTGCATCCCGCCTCTGTGGCCCTGCTGATAACATCCTGGCGGTCGGTGTCGAAGTCCTTCTCGTCGAGATGGGCATGCGTATCGATAAAACAAGCCATGATCGTCGTTGCCTTAGTATTGACGATTCATCATGTCGGCAGTGTACAGGCGTAGTTCCCTCTTGCGATCGGAGTCGACGCCCACCTGCTCAAGGAGCTGCTTGCCGCAATCGAAGTAGAAGCGTATTTTCTCCTCACACAGCTGGCGTATGCCTATTTCATCGTATATCTGCGTCACGGCAGCTATCTTCTCCGCACGGTCGAAGTCAGTGGCCTCAATCCATTTCATGAGTTCCCTGCGCTGGCTATCGTCGGCTCTGTTCATGGCGTTGATGAGCATATACGTCTTTTTGTTGGAGAGGATATCGCCGCCGATGGCCTTTCCGAAAACCTTGGTGTCGCCATATACATCGAGCAGGTCGTCCTGCAGCTGGAACGCCAGTCCAATCTGTTCGCCAAAGCGATATAGCAGGGTGGCATCCTGCGGTGCAGCATCGCCGAGGATGGCTCCAATCTTCAGCGCACAAGCCAGTAGTACGCTGGTCTTCAGCCGTATCATCTCGATATATTCATCCTCGGTGACATCCGTACGAGTCTCGAAATCCATGTCGTATTGCTGTCCTTCGCCAATCTCCAGTGCCGTCTCGGTGAAGAGAGCCATGATCTGCGGCAGATAGTCGGCATCGCACTGTAGCATGCGCTGGTAGGCGAGCACTAGCATGGAGTCGCCCGATAGGATGGCGGTATTGTCGTTCCATCGTTTGTGTACCGTCATGTGCCCCCTTCGGATATCGGCATTGTCCATGAGGTCGTCGTGCAGTAGTGTGTAGTTGTGATAGGTTTCCAGTCCCAGCGCCTGTGGCATGATGTCGGTGGGCTCCTCCTTGAAGAGGTTATATCCCAGCAGCATGAGCACGGGACGTATCCGCTTGCCCCCCATGGACAGTACGTACTTGACAGGTTCATAGAGTGAGGCCGGCTGTCGATCATAGCTGAGCGCTTCGAGTGCCTCGTTCACTTTGTTCAGAATATCGTCTGCGTTATACAACATAATATAATGGTTTATCTTATCATTTTCTGGCTATCTAGATACGGAACACCACGGGTATGCATACCTTAGTGCGGCAGGGCTGGTCGTTTTCGATGCCGGCTCTCCATCGTGGCATCATCCCCAGGACGCGCATCACCTCCTGGTCGCATAGCGGATGGAGTGAGGTGACAATCTGCACATTGGTGACAGAGCCATCGGTATTGACGATGAACTCGGCAACCACCTTTCCCTGTAGCTTCTGCTGTTCGAGCGCCTTAGGGTATCTGAGATTGCGTGTCAGCCACTTCATGAACTCTGCTGGTCCCCCCGGGAACTGCGGCAGTTCCTCCACGACCCGGAAGCTCACCACATCGTCTTCGACAGGTGCTGGCGGCTCTATCTCTGTAATCTCCTCGTCGGTGACATTCATATCGTCGTCCATATCCGTCTCCATAGGTTCCTCATCCTGCAGGGGCTCCGTGGTCTGTTCCTCCTCGACCACCACGAGCCTGGTGGTGGGTGTCGGCTCCGCCTTGGGTGCGAGCATCAGCTCGTTCTCTTCCTGCAGCATAGGAGGCAGCTCCATTTCGGTGTCGAGACGAGCCAGCAGCTCAGGATCGTCGAGGGGGTCGTCGGGCACCAGCGTATACTCCAGGGCAACGAAGACACAGGCCAGTGACACCACAAGCCCAAGCAACAACCGCTGGGTGCGGTGACGTTCCAAATCAGCAGTATTGCTCTTCTTTATCTCCATTGTTTGTCATAGTTCTGGCAGAAAGTAGCTCCCTGCATGGCAATAATCTGTCCTTTTATTCGTTAATATTACGAAATGAACATGCAAATATAGCATAGATATTTGAAAAAAGCTGTATCTTTGCATCAGTTTTATGATTATTTAGATGAAAAAAGTCGTTTTTGCTATATTCTTCACCCTTTTCGCACTTTTTTCCAGTGCACAGGACAGTCGTACGGTGTTTAATTTCCTGCGTCTGCCAGTAAGTGCTCATGTCTCGGCTCTGGGTGGCGATAATATCACCATTGGCGATGACGACGGTACGCTGGTATTCCATAACCCAGCGCTGCTGGGACAGGTGAGCGACCGCACGATGACGCTAGGCATGATGACCTATATGCAGGGGTCGGTGACAGCGGCCGCCAGCTATCAGCAGTATGCCGGTGAGCGTGGCACATGGGGTGTGCAGGGACGCTTCATCAACTACGGTGAGATGACGGAGACCACCTATACGGGTGAGAAGACGGGAACGTTCGGTGCGAAGGATATTGCGGTCAGCGGCACCTATGCCTATGCCCTGAGCAACCATTTGAATGGCGGCATCACCGCACGCATGGTTACCTCGTATATAGGCCAGTACAATTCGCTGGCAGCTGCCGTAGACCTAGGTCTGAACTACTATGATGGCGATCATGGGTGGAGCATCTCTGCCGTAGCCCGCAACCTGGGTGGTCAGCTCACGGCCTATGACGACGATTTCGAGCGGATGCCCCTGGATCTTCAGCTTGGTGTGAGCAAACGGCTGATGGGTTCGCCACTACGGTTCTCTGCCACGCTGGTACGTCTTAACGACTGGCAGTACGGTATCGGCAAGCATCTGGTGCTGGGTGCCGACCTGCTGCTGGGCGAACAGTTCTATCTGGCAGCAGGCTATAATGCCCTGCGAGCCGAAGAAATGACAATTACTGCTGGCGACGGCAATGAGAGCAGCCACGGAGCAGCGTTGTCGCTAGGTGGCGGTATGCAGCTGGAACGACTGAAGCTCCATGTGGCTTATGCCAAGCTGCACGTCAGTTCACCATCGCTAATCATCAACTTTTCCTATACACTATGAAGAAAATCACTATTGCCATCGATGGCCATTCGTCCTGCGGTAAGAGTACGATGGCCAAAGAACTAGCCCGTCGCGTGGGCTACATCTACGTCGACACGGGAGCCATGTACCGTAGCGTGACACTCTATGCCTTGCGTAACCAACTCTTTGCCGACGACGGAACGGTCCTCGCCGGGAGGCTGGAAGCAGAGATGCCTAACATCAACATCAGCTTCCGGCTGAACGAAGAGACAGGACGTCCGGATACCTATCTCAACGGAGAATGTGTCGAACAGGAAATCCGCTCGCTGGAAGTGTCCAGTCATGTGAGTCCCGTTGCGGCACTGCCCTTTGTGCGCACGGCTATGGTGGCCCAGCAACAGCAGATGGGGCAGGGTGGGGGTGTCGTGATGGATGGTCGCGACATCGGCACCGTGGTCTTCCCACAGGCCGAGCTGAAGGTCTTCGTCACTGCCAGTGCTGAGGTGCGTGCCCAGCGACGCTATGACGAACTGAAAGAGAAAGGTATGCCTGCCGACTATGACGACATTCTGAAGAATGTTCAGGAGCGTGACTATATAGACTCCCATCGCGAGGTGTCGCCACTCCGACAGGCCGACGATGCCCTGTTGCTGGACAACAGTCAGATGACCATTCCAGAGCAGAACGAGTGGCTGATGGAGAGGTTTAGGGAGAGATGTAACTAGGAAATGGCTAGACAAAGAAAAGGGACGGAATCATCATCATCCGTCCTTTTCCATTTTGTATCAGCAGTCTTGCTCTCCTTGGTCAGTCGCGGTGGAAGATCTTCTTTCCGTTCCTGATGTAGAGACCATTGCCAGGCTGTTCAACGGGCTGGCCCATCAGGTTGTAGATGCGACGGTCTGAATCAGCAGGGGACTGTACCTCTACCGTCTCTATGCCAGTAGGCACATAGCCACCAGCCATCCAGGCCTCCTGGTCGCTTTTCAGGTCAGTACCCAGATAGTAGCCAAGATTGGTAGGCTGGTTGTAGCCGATATTCTCGTTGAGACAGCTCATCCAGTAGCAGTGGTCGGTCATCAGCCAGGGGAACTTATGGGTGGTAGGATACCAGGTGGTGAAGATCTTCAGGTCCTCGAGGCGTGTGGCATCAGGCACGATGACCTCCTCACGCCAGTCGCCCACCAGGTCGCCATACCACGAGGGGTTGGACTTGGTACCGTTGATGAAGGTCTCGCTATAGCGATACATGGTGAAGGTACGTCCGTTGGCGGGTGAGTTGATGATATTGTCCTCGATGAGCTGTCGCGACAGGGTGCCGTCGAACCATAGTGCCATACTGCATCCTCCTTTCTGTCCTTTCGTGTTGATGGTGGTCTCCGTGCCGTCCTGCTGGATGTAGTTGCCCTGATAGTAGTAGAACTCACATCCAGGATATTGCGGCAGGAAGTCTCCCACCAGACAGCGACCCATGTCGTTGTTGCTCGCAGCATCCTTCTTCCAGATGACAGCACCGTCACGTGCATCGTGGAGGGCCACCATCGTCTTGCCCGATTCCAGACAGTGGTACATCTGCAGTCCCTCGCGATCGGGCAGGAATTTCCCGACGTGGTTGGCATCGCCATGCCCCAGCTGGGTATTCCACAGTCCGATGCCATCGTGGTCGATAGCCATCGACCCATACATCACCTCGTCCATCCCGTCGCCATCCAGGTCGGCCACGTTGAGCGAGTGGTTGCCCTGACTGGCATAGGTGCTGTTGGCCTTGCCGTCCTTGCCCTTTCCCTTGTCGTTGGTGTCAAAGTGCCATTTCCGTGTCAGTTTTCCGTCGCGATAGTCCCATGCCTCGATGACGCTGCGTGCATAGACACCACGACCCAGCACCACGGAGGGCAGGCCTGTCTCATCGAAACAGCCCACGCCAACACGGAAGGAGCAGGCCCGCTTCCAGTAGCCATCACCCCACGAGTCGGAGGTGTCTCTGTTGATGAATTTGTCACGGGCCAGCTCCCGTCCTGTCTTACCATCGATGATGGAGATAAACTCCGGCCCAGCAGAGTTATAGTGGTCTACCCATCCAGGACTGCTGCTGTTCTGATTGCCCCAGGTGCGATAGTCAATCTTCCCGTCGCCATTGGTATCGGGAATCTCCTGTCCATCGCCAAAGACAGTACCCTCGCAGGTGCGTATGGCCATCTCGGCACAGCCGTCGCCATCGTAGTCGGCAATGGCAAAAGCCGAGCTGTTGCCCAGTATGATGCCAGGACCGCCCTTCACACGCCATAGGAAGGTGCCATCGAGCTTATAGGCATCCCAGATGACGGCCCACAGGCAGTCTTTCTGCGAATAGCTGGCACCAGAGCCGTCGCTGATGATGTTGCCACTGGCGTCTTTCACACTCTGCAGCCGCTTGACCACGATTTCCATCTCGCCATCGCCATCCAGGTCACCGATGCTGACGTCGTTAGCTGTGTAGACCACCTTGCTGGTATTCTCATAGACATCCTTCGTGTCTTTCAGGGGAATGCTGATATAGGGTAGTCCGCCACTGACCTGTGCCTTTGTCAGAGTGAATGTCGACAAGGTGGAGTCGTTGCCGGCATAGGTGAGTCGGTAGACGTTATCATTGCTTTTGCTAGCCGAAGCATCCTGAAAGCAAGTGCGGTTCCTGATGTTCGAGGCGATGCGTTTCTCCGTACCTGTGCCGATGGTACGATAGAGGTCGAAGCCCGTATCAGTCCCGTCGCCAGGCAGCATGCGCCAGCTCACCAGCACCTTTCCCGTGTGCTGCTGGTAGTCGCCCAGTGAGGCATTCTTGGCACCGTTGATAGAAGCCCAGAGGGCACGGTCTTGCATGTTGTTCGTCTGTGCTGCCGCCGACATTGTGGTCAGGGCAGCCAGCAGTAGTATAGTCGTTCGTTTCATCTTCAATAGACAGGTGTCAGTTTGTACTGATATACGAATTGTGCAGGCTCGCCTTCCCACGCCAGCTGCTCGTGCTTGTCGGGAGCTCCCATTACGAGTAGGTAGAGATGTGCCAACGGATCATCAGCTGGCAGCACCATCGTCCTGGCATTGATGGGTGAGTAGATGCTCCTGCCCGCTTTGGTAATGGCTACGAAGCCATAGCGAACTTGCTTACCCTTGACACGGATGCCAATCTTCTTCAGTGGGGTGTCTTTGGCGATAAGCTGGTCTAGCTTGATCGCATTGAAGCCATAGGCCTCCAGGGTGTCCTTAGGCTGTTGCCATCCGTCATCCAGGCCTGTAACCTCCGAGCTGAAGGTGCAGGCATAGGTACGTGTCTCCTTGCGGGCATGCTGGAAGTCGAAATTCAGCAGGTGCTGATAGCCCAGGAACATCTCATCGCAGAATTGCTTCTGGTTCATGTCGTAGATCCGTTTGTAGGTCATCACGGGATCCTCGCCACGACGTCCGTTGTGATAGAGATTGCCAATGGAGGGCTTGCCGTGCAGGTCGCTCCACCACTGGATGACGTAGGGAGAATGGTAGATATTGGTAGGATGTAGATAAGCCTTGTGGGTGAGCTTCTTGAAAGCCTCGAAGTGGTAGTTCTCATCCCGCAGCCAGTTGGGGTTCACCTGCCAGAGCATCCACTGACTGGTCATCTCAAAGAATCCGCTGCCTCCCCAGCAGTCGCTGACCGAGTCGGCCATATTCTGCAGCTGGAAGCAGTGTCCCAGCTCGTGGGCCATACAGTTCATCGTCTTGTCCTGAATACGGTTAGGAGCCACCCAGAGAGCACCGATGAAGTCGTCGTAGGTGCCACCATAGGCCGTTCCCTCGAGCGAGTAGTTCACCATCACCATCATCTTGTATCGCTCTGATTTCGAGCCGGGCTTCACAAACTGCAAGGTATCGCGGAAATAGTCGTAGAAGTCCTGCACACGACTAGTCAGCTGCTGGAGGTCGAACTTCATGGGCTTCCCTTCGAGAGCCGGCGGGTTGCTCACATCGTTGCCGAAGCCCCGTTGCCACATCAGGATGAGGTCGTCGGTCTGTACACTGCGTCTGAAGCTCCACAGCGAGGTGTCGCTCTGCAGGTTCATGCTACGCAGGTCCTGGGGTATATAGACCTGTTTCCTGGGTTTGATGACCTCGCGTATCGTCTCAGCCATCTTGCGTGCACCATTGGCGTTGGGATGGATCATGTCGCTGGTCATCAGCCTCCTGTCGTCAACCACAGGGTGCAGGTCTATCACTTGCAGATGGTTTCTCTCTGCCAGTTTCTTGATAGATGGTATCACGCCATTGACGATGACCTCGTCAGTAATGCCCCAGCGATCCTGGAAGGCACGGATGGGAGTGCAGAGATAGATGGTGGGTTTCGACGGCAGTGCCGACAGGGTGTCGATCATGGCCTGATAGTCCTGCTCATACTGCTGCTGGTTCCACTGATAGTCCTTCGAGTCGTTGGTGCCCAGCTTGATGAGTACGATATTGGGCAGGAAAGCCTTCGCATCCCGCCACGACTGCTCTTTCATATAGGGATGGTCACTGGTGTTCATCATGCAGCGGGCTCCCACACCATAGTTCTTCACCACATAGTTGCGGCCCAGCATCTGTTGCAGCTGTGCGGGATAGCCTTTCTGCTCCTGCATGTCGATGGCCGACCCATGAGTGATGCTATTGCCGATGCAGGCCACACGGATGGCTCCCCGCGGATGCTGGGGCAGCGACTGCAGCCAGTGGGTGAGGTCGCAGAGCAGCTGGTCGTGGTAGGGGTATGAGGTACGGAAGCCAAAGCCGTGACCTCCAGAGGGATAGACATACAGCGAGCAGTGGTTGCCGGCCTTGCGCATAGCACTGTAGTAGGCCACACCATTGGTCACTGGTGGCACCGTGCCGTCGTCGTTGGCCGTCATGATGATGGCAGGAGGTGTGAGATGACTCACTACGGCATTCTGGTTCGACCACTCTTTTACAAGCTTTTCGTCCTTTGATCCCTCCTCACCCAGGAAATTCACACACGAGCCTTTGTGGGTGACTCGCTGGTCCATCGAGATGACGGGATAGAAGAGGATGCTGAAATTGGGACGGGCATCAAACTCGCTGTGGGTGGAGACGCTGCTGGCCAGATGACCGCCTGCCGACGAGCCCATGATGCCTACGTCGAGGGGGTTGACAGCCCACGAGAGTGACGAGTCGCGCACCGTGCGGATGGCCTGTCGCGCATCACTCAGGGGTATGTTGCGGTCGCCTTTTGGCATGCGGTATTTCAGTACGAAGTAGGCAATGCCCTGCTCGTTGAAGTAGGGTGCCCAGTCGTGACCCTCATGATCCATAGCCAGATGTGAATAGCCGCCACCAGGAAGAGCCACCACAGCCCGTCCTGACGGCTGTTCGGGCAGATAGGCCGTCATCACCGATTCGCCATCGGGGGTGATGTTCACTGTGAATTTCCGTGCTGTCTGGGCAGCAACACTCAGGGCCGTAGCTACAAGGAGCACTGTTAGTAGTTGTCGTTTCATAAGTTGGGTTGTTTCTTGGTTCTATTATTTGGTGGCAAAGTTACGAAATTATTATGAATAATCTAGCATCACGATTCCTTTTTTCTCAAAAAGGACGGGCAAATTATCAATATTTTCGTACCTTTGCATCCGCAATGCAGAACGAACGTCTCTGGAACCGCAACTACTGCAAGGTGATGGCAGCCAACTTCATGCTGTTCTTTGCCTTCTATGTGCTGACACCCCTGTTGCCTCTCTATCTGAGCGAGCATTTTGGTGCTACGAAAGATATCATCGGGCTGGTGCTGTCGGGCTATACCATCACGGCACTCATCTCTCGTCCCTTTAGTGGATATTTCGTTGACAGCTTCCCTCGCAAGACGGTGCTTATGGTGAGCTTTGCTGCCTTCGCCATCTTCTTTGCCGGCTATCTGTCAGCTTCCACCTTGTTGCTGTTTACGATTGTGCGTACCCTTCATGGTGGTCCCTTTGGAGCCCTGACCGTTGCCAATTCTACAGTAGCTATCGACGTGTTGCCCTCCAGTCGTCGTACCGAGGGTATCGGCTACTACGGGCTGTCTAACAATCTCGCTATGGCACTGGCTCCTACCGTTGGCATCTGGCTCTATCATCTCACCGCCAGCTTCGAGCTCCTGTTCTGGCTGGCACTGGCTGTGGCATTCCTGGGGTGGGGGATTGATGCCAGCATCGATACTATCCCCCAGAAACGGGCATCCCGCAAGGGTAGTCTTTCTCTCGATCGCTTCTTCCTCTTACGAGGGTGGTTGCTGGGACTGAATATGGTGGCTTTCGGCTTCTGCTTTGGTGTGCTGAGCAACTATCTGGCTATCTATGGTAAGGAGACACTGGGCATCACAGGTGGCACAGGGGCCTACTTCATGCTCTGTTCCATCGGACTCATGCTCAGTCGTCTGCAGGGGGCACGGGCACTACGTCGGGGGCTGCTCACGCAGAATGCCGCAGGAGGTATGTGCATCTCGCTGGTGGGCTACACATTATTTATATTAGTGCCGACAGTCAGCCATTGGCTCGACTTCCATTCGTCCGTCTTCACCTTTGTGGGCTACTATGGCTCAGCCCTGCTCATCGGACTGGGCAATGGGCACATGTGGCCTGCCTTCCAGAATATGACCATCTGTGTGGCCCCCAACAGCCAGCGGGGTACTGCCAATAGCACCATCCTCGTGTCGTGGGACATCGGTATGGGACTGGGTATCTTGCTGGGAGGTGTCATAGCCGAGCATCTGGGCTATGGTGCTGCCTTCTGGATGGTGGCACTCGTCAATGCCGCTGGTGTGGGTACTTTCTTCCTCAAGACCCGTTCGTTCTTCCTGCAACGCAATCTGAACACGACGGTCCGTTAGTGCTGTTGGCTTACGGGTATGACGTAGAACTCCCTGTCCTTACAGAAATCAATCATCCACTGGTCCACGATGATATGTTCATCGAGGGCCTTGATGCTGAGTCGGTGCCTGCCTTTGGTCAGACGGATGGGTGTCTGCTTCAGTGCCTGTCCTCGTAGCACGTTCAGCTTCCATTGTTCTGAACGGAAGGGTTCCTTCAGCGAGATGATGGTGCCTGGTCCATCGTCGATGTTCACTTCGTAGCGCAGGTCCCCCCTGTCGCTGGGTTGTGTAGGTATCAGGGCTGTGCGGAGTATAGCGTCACCCTCGGCTTCCGATGTGAATTCATACACCAATGTGCTGTTTCTGGGTAATACGACAGCCTGCATCGAGTGTCCCAGCATCTCTACCGTATAGGGAGTCTTGTCTGCAGCTGTGTACCCATCATATTGACAGGCATTGCGCGAGATGAAGAGCCCTGCTGAGGGATGCTGAGGCAGACGGGTACGGACTTTTCCGAAGACAGGCAGGTTACGTGGCGATGCCGACATCAGCCCGTGCCACTTGCCCCCAAGCATGTTGTTGTACTGCTCCGTCAGCTGCTGTATCTCCTCATAGGCCCGCTGACTGTCTTCCTCGCCGGCTAGCATCTTGCGTGTCATAGCAGCGGCAGCATGCACGGGATAGAGGATATGGGCAAAATAGGCATCCTGACGACCTTCCATCACCAGTGGACGATAGACGTCTACGGTGGCTTCGATGCGGGCAAAGGCATCCATTCGACGATAGGCTTCCGTGAGTGAGAACCCGGTGCTCTCTGGTTGCGACTTGCCACCAGGATATTTCCGCTTGTCAAGCTCCACCTGCGTCCACCCCATGAACTCTGGCTTGCGGATAGCATTGAGATGATAGAACTCACGCATAGCGGGGAAGATGGCGTGCCCCACCAGTGCCCCGAACTGTGTGGTGAGCCATCGCTCCAGATGTTGTGCGATGGTCGTGGGTGTGACCCTGTTGATGTCCCAAGCCATATCCAGAAACAGCTCCAGGTCGTAGGCTGCCACCTTCGGGTCGTGTACATTGGCTATCCACAGTCGTCGGCAGTTGTGGTCGTAGGCCGCACGCATCTCCGTATAGATGAGTCCTGGCTGCGTGGTGGTCAGCCACAGGTAGTCATGAGGCCGTCCCCAGTAGCTCAGGTGGTAGTAGACACCACCGCCGCCAGTCCGCTGTTGCTGTGCCTCGTCGGGCAGTCGTGTCAGGTAGCCGTAGTTGTCGTCGCACCACATCAGGGTCACATCGTCGGGCACCCGCAGCCCGCTCTCCATAATCTCCAGCACCTCCTTGTAGGGGATGAAGACCTGTGGCACGTGCTCCACATCTTTATTGTAATAGCGACGTATCAGTTGCCGCTGGTCGTCGATGACCTGTTGCAGTCCTTGCAGCTTCTCCTCTGGGGTTTTCACACCCTCCATCGAGCCGTCGTGGATGCCCCGCATGCCCAGGGTGAAGAGTTCCTCACTGCCTCGCACCTCCTTCAGTCGTTCCTTCCAGTATTCCTGCACGGCCTGTCGGTTGGTGATATAGTTATAGGCACCTCGTTGTTTGACGTCCCATTCTGCTACGTTGTTCCTGAGCAACGGCTCGCAGTGGCTTGTGCCGATGACGATGCCAAACGAGTCGGCCATCTCCTTGTTGCCCGCTACGGTGAAGAATCCTGGCGACACATCGTGCATCGCGGGCCAGATGGTGTTGGCACGCAGACGGAGCAGCAGTTCGAAGAGCCTGCGATAGGTCTGTGGACCCATATTGTCTGTCGACCACCGACGGATGCTCCAGTCCTCGTCGTTGATGAAGATGCCGCGATACGCTACGCTGGGAGTATGCTCAAGACAAAAGTCGCTAGGCAGTGTGAGTGAGTTGCGGCTATGAGGACGCACATCCCCCCACCATACCCACGGTGACACACCGGCGATGCGGCTGAGCTCCAGCAGCCCGTAGGCGGTGCCTCGTGCGTTGTGACCCTCCACCACCACCTGTCCTTTCTCGTTGATGCTCAGCCTGAAGCCGTCGTCCCTGCCCTTGCCCTGTATGACGACGATGGATGCCTCTTCCGATAATACTGCCCTCATGCCTGTCACCAGTTCCATATCGTCAGAGAACATCTGCAGGGCCATCGTCACCACAGGGTCTGTCTTACCCCTGACCGTGTATGTCACAGGATTCTTACCGTCGAACCACACCACATCGGCAGCCAGGCCTGCAAGTGTGGACCACATCATCGTCAGTAAACAGAGAACTTTCT
Source organism: Prevotella sp. (assembly GCA_024684515.1). Taxonomy (GTDB): domain Bacteria; phylum Bacteroidota; class Bacteroidia; order Bacteroidales; family Bacteroidaceae; genus Prevotella. The sequence continues at coordinate 9,860 of JAIKWS010000123.1, read as the reverse complement.
TCATCATGAGCAAGCGGATTAGGGTTGCAAATATACAAAAAATAGGACGAAAAACCTATTTTCTCCTCATAAAAAGTATTAAATCTGTAAAAACTATATCATTACAAGTTTTTTTTCGTATCTTTGCAGGCAGATGTTACAATCCTGAAAACAATGATATTTCTGACCAATGAGAAGACTTTTTATTTTGGTGGCGCTGGCAGCCCTTCCCTTCGTGCTGGGAGCATGTGGGGATAAAAAAGCCAACCAGGCTAAGGATGCTGACGATAAGTCGGAAGCCGTCGAGGAGCGGGTAGACGAGGAGTCGGAACAGCAGGGTGACGAACAGGGTGATGCTGACGAGAGTGAGATTGCTGCCATCCGTCGCAGCTGGGCTTCCCATACGCTCGGTGGTGTGACGGCAGGCAAGAAGGCCGGCATCGAGCTGTTTGCACGGGCTTTCTGCAGACAGTATCCCAGTTACAAACCCAACGAGGCCCTCACCGACTATCTTGACTCTGCCACGAGAAGTGGGGAGCTGCAGGTCGATATGGAGGACGAAGACTACGGACCTATCCCCTTCCGTGTCGACAATCAGCAGCAGAAGGGGTATATCTCCTGCGGAGCCTTGACGCAGTTTGACTGGCTGACGGACTGTTGCTACTGGAAACGTGACAACGGGCACTGCCTTGTGGCCTTCTGGATGAGTGAGGGACATGAGAGCGGGTATGAGGAGCAGCTACTGCTTTTCTACGATTACGACCCCGATGCTGACAGCATGATACCTGAGAAAGCTCTGGTGAAGAAGGTGGACAAGGTCGTTGGCGACTTCGATTCCTATAGGGCCGAGCTGCCGGCAGACGGAAAGGATATCATCCTCTACGGCTATATCACCGACGAGGAGAACGATTCTGCAGAAACCACTGAGTTCCTCCTTCGCTGGAACGGAAATGATTTCAATATTGAGCAACAGTAAGGGTGGCCCATTTATGACGGGAAACATGAAGAAACGGCTTTGCATCATATTCGCAATGATGCTGTCCTGCATCACCATCGGAGCACAGACATCCAGGCAGGAGCAGGTCAGGGAGATACGCAAGATCTATGCTGAGGCAAAGCAACAGATTGCTGAGAATGGAAAGGAGGGCCGGGCTCCCCTCGACATCAAAGTCAGTCTGTCGAATCCTTTCACCCTGGCTGAGGATACTGACATCGACGACAATACCGAACTGACCTTCTACTTCAACAAGCATCGCGTGAACACCGAGCTGGGGTATCCCGATGCCTCCAGCTGCTATTTCGTCACCGAGAACTGGTCGTCGAACGGACATTCACGCTATCGTGAGATACTGTTCGATCCCAACGAGGGATACCTGCTCTTCGCTTATATGAGAGGTGAGACCGATGCCGGCTTTGTCGTCGAGACACGCTACTATTATGACGGCAGAGGACGACTCGTCGACCAGAATCACCGGATGGGGGGACAGGATGTGGGACCTGGTATGCACACCTGGAACGACGAGACAGCAGAGAAGGAACTGGCTGACTGCTACCTCAAGGTCTTTGATATGCTGATGAATCATCGCGAGGCTAATCTCAGCGGCAGCTCGCAAAGGGGAAGGGCCACCTCGAAGAACGAACGGATGGCAATGATACGCAGCACATACACCCAGGCCAAGCAGAAGGTAGCCGCCGATGCGAGGGCTGAGAACCCGAGGAATATGCAGATCGTGATTCACGACAAGACATCGGGACCACCAGCAACAGCCGACCTGAAGTTCTATTTCGAACCCCTGCAACAGGGCAATGAGCAGACAACCCACTGCTATTATATCTCCGAGCACCGTCACCATAACAATATGGGACTGGACAACTATGCTGAATATCTCTTCGAACCAGGCAGTCATGATCTCATCTTCTCCTACTGTCGTGCTCAGGAAGAGGGGGAGACGTCAGAGTGGCGATACTACTACGATGCGAACGGCAACTGTATTGAAGTAATCACAAATGCCGGTGAGAATGATCAGGGACGTGCCGACAAGCTTGCTGCCCACCGCTATCAGGAGATTTTCAGTTTGCTTACAAATGCCGGAAGGTGAGGGGGGACAGTAGCAAAACTGTAAAATATTTTGTGGTAATAGACGATAGGCCCGTCATTCCTTCCTCGCACAGAAAAATTATTTCCTAACTAGAGAAAATTATTTTCCTAACCAGGGAAAAAGATTTTCCTAGCTAGGAAAATTTTTTCTCTAACGATAGGGAAAGGTCATCCTCGCTATAGGGCTTTCGTTTGTAAGATATCTTTACCTAGAACGTATGTCTGCTCAATGATGCGGTCTTGGGGGTATGGGCCAAAAAACGAGGGAATGAGCAATCGTCCATTCCCTCGTGACCTCAGGTGCAGTCCATTCCCTCGTGACCTCAGGTGCAGTCCATCCCCTCGTGATGCTTGCACCTCAAGTGCAGAAGTACTAGTGGTTGGAGTGCTTACTTCGCCAGGTATTTCCTTGCGTTTCTGATATAGATGCCCTTCTGTGGTGTGCCGTTGATGCGACGTCCCTGCAGGTCGTAGCAGTTGTCAGTCGTCGTCTGACGGTCAGCCACCTCTGTGATACCATCTATGACACCAGGCTCCTTGACTAGCACGGTGAAAATGTTCACGTCCTTGGCATTGGCGACACTGGCCACCTTGACGTAAACAGGATCGGTGCCTTCGTAGACGGCTGCTCCACGCTTCCATACTCGGAACGACTTGTCGGCAGTACCGTCGAGATAGACCTGTGAGAGGCTGCGCAGCTGTCCGATCGATGTCCAGCCCTGTGCATTCAGGGTATCGGTGTTGACGAGGATATCGAGCACGGGAATGTCGTCGGTGTTCTTGCCTGAGAAGTAGATGCTCACCTCAATGGGTCCGGTGAAAGCACGTGTGCTCTCGAGCGACAGCGATGGGGGGTCGAGACGTCCGTCGAGGTCCTTCTTGCTCACAATCTGGAACTGCATAGCGTTGGACGTGATTTCACCATCAGAATGCTGGTCGTCGAAGACCGTTGCGGGGTTATAGCCCGAGGCATTGCCCACGTTGTGGGTGGTCGTTGCCTTCGTGTAGTAGAGTCCCTGTCCGTAGGTCCTCACTCGCCAGTCGTCGGCTAGCTGGTAGACCACCATCGAGTCGCGGGGCTGATAGTAGTTCACGATAGAGTCTTCACCCAGTTCGTTCTTGATGGTCTCTGTCCGTATCACCTCTTCGGTGTAGTAGTTGTAGCCGCCATTGAGCACGTTGCCAATAGCATTGAACGATGCTCCCTCGAATTTGCTGAGGATGCCGTTGAAGGTCTTCTCGCCGCTGATGGTGACCTGCTGGGTAGTCACTTCCGACTGCAGGAAGCTGTCGTATTCGCCAACGAAGGCTGTCACCGTAGCACTGCCCGTGAGGGTGAACGGCTCGGTATATTGCTGCGAGCGACTCTTGGCCGCACTGTTGGTCAGGTTGAACCACACCTCAGCTTCCTCAGGCTGTGCGGTGATAGTGACGAGAGCCTTACCCTCTTCGTAGTTGACGGCAATCTGTGGAGCACTGGCCTGATCCTTGATGTCGACGGCAAATTCTGCTACCTCGCCCAGAGGATAGCCGTCGCCCATAGCCACAGCCTTCACGGTGAGCGGTGACGATACGTTGAAGGGCTCGGTATAGGGTGTGCTCTGTGCAGTAGGCTCCGACCCGTCGAGGGTGTAGAAGATCTGGGCACTGGGTACGCCACTCTTCAGGGTGACGACGGTGTTCAGCTTCTCGTAGACCAGCGTATAGGAGGGCTTGGGAGCGGGAGTGATGGCGGCCTTGGAGCTAGCCAGCAGCGAGATAGCATTCACCAGGATGTCGGGTGAGGCAGCATCGGCCAGCGTCTCCTGTGTATAGGGGATATAGAGGTAGCCGTTATGACTCATGTTGTGTGCGTGGATAGCCACGAGCTCGCTGTTCTGATAGGGATGTGCCAGCAGGACATCGTCGGCAAAGAGTCCCTGCGGCTTGACGGCCATGAAGGGGATGCTGTTGGAGAGTGCCAGCACGAAGGTGGGCACTTCGGCATCGGGGTCCTCGATCAGTTCAATATTCTTGAACAGCGGGTGACTGGGGTTGAGTACGGTGGCGAAGGGTGTCTCAGCATCTGTCACCTCACCCAGTCCCCACTGCTGATAGAGCTGTGGGTTCAGATTGAGCATCGGCACGAAGGGATGAATGTCCTTCAGGGCACTGATGGCATCGCCATCGGTGACGGTCGAGCTGACCACTACGGCATCGTAGGCTGACAGAGCCTCCTGTGTCAGCGAAGCGTTGGCCTCGATGGGTGTCACCTCGAGAGTGGAGTTGCCCGACAGGATCTGCAGGGCCAGGTCGGCACTGGCATCGCCGTTGTAGAGCATACCCACGCTACGCTTCGAGCCCGTGTCTTCACCCACCTCTATATTATAGATGTGACAGCCTTTGGTGTTGTAGACGATGATGTCGACCATATCGGTCTGCTCAACTCCCTCAGGCAGTGTCCATCCCTCCCAGGTGAACGACTCCTGTGTGGTGGGTATGAACGAGTCGCCAATCTTGTTCTCGGCTGTCACACTGCCCACATAGAGTTCTACACCGCGTCCTTCAGCGATCTTGTGCGACTCTACGGTCATCGTGATTTTCTGTCCTACCAGCACGTTGGGAATGGTGAAGCAGGCCAGGTTCTTGCTGCCGCCGCCCAGCCACAGGTATTGCGGTCCGGCATACTCGCCCAGCGAGGTAGAGCCATAGTTTACGGCAATGGCCAGCGAGCGGTTCTTGGTGTAGTCGGGATTGAAGATCAGTCCCTCGGTCTCTGCGATGACGGTGCCGTTGGCTTTCAGCGAACCACCCTCGGGTTCGGTGAGCCACTGACCGCCGTCGTCCGTCAGCCAGAAGCAGTTGTCGTGAGTGGCCTCAGGGGCTACGGCTCCCTCCTTGTCGTCGCCAGTTTTCTCAATGTCGCTCCATCCCTTTGCCGGGCGGGGCTGGGCAGCTTCGGCCTTCAGGTTGTCGATGGTCTGTTGGCTCCACTGTGTGAAGTCCCAGCGACGATACCCCTGTGCGCTGGCATCGAGGAGCGTGGCAAACAGGGCTAAAACTGTAATGATGATACATTTTTTCATAATAATGATATTTTAGTGATACAAAAATCTGTTGCAAAGATAGGAAGAAAGCCAGAAATGATACGGACAGAAATCTGTCAAAGTTGATACCTGTTTGTGTCACATTCATAAAAAATGCCATCTTGACGGATTAGCCGGAGATACAGCAGAAATGGCTATACAGAAGGAATTTTGCACAAACGTTATTGTATATGATGACTAAAAACTGTATGCAATTAGATGAATTTCCGACCCTGCCTTCTCGTAGGTTATGCTTAACTTTGCAAACGAATTTGAAAACAAACTACAGGTACTATTTATATATTGCAGAAGATGACCATCGTGGCTGCTCTGAGCGTGTGAGCAATACACCTGCAGGACAGCCCGATGGTATCGTTTTTCAGGAATAGAAGACGACAATAAGACAAACAAAAATATTATAAAAATGGCAAATCTAAAGACAAAACTTATCGCGACAGGCCTTGCAATGACGGCTCTGTCACTACAGGCACAGAATACCCCCGTCAGTCAGATGGAGAAGCTGGATCGTGGGCTCATTGCCCTGCCTGCCCAGAAGGGAACGGGCAATTTCGTCAGCTGGCGGTCGCTGGGTACGGATGTCGACTCGCTGACGCAGTTCGAAATACTCCGCAACGGCGAGAGCCTGGTCAAGGACCAGTATCTCACCAACTATACCGATGCCTCGGGCAAGCGGACTGACACCTATCAGATTGTCACCTTTGTCAGTGGCCAGCCTGTGGATACCACCGCAGCCGTCAAACCCTGGAGCCTGCGCTATCAGAAGCTCGTCCTCAAGCGTCCTGCCAAAGGGCCCAATGGCGGTAACTACGACCCCAACGACTGTTCGGTGGGCGATGTCGACGGTGACGGAGAGTATGAGATTTTCGTGAAGTGGAACCCCTCGAATGCTAAGGACAACTCGCAGGGAGGTATCACCGACAATGTGTTGATCGACTGCTACAAGCTCAACGGCACCCTGCTCTGGCGTATCGACCTGGGGCGCAATATCCGTGCAGGCGCACACTACACGCAGTATATGGTCTATGACTTCGATGGCGACGGACGGGCAGAGATGATGTGCAAGACGGGACCGGGATCGCTCGACAGTCAGGGGCAGTATGTCAACAGTGTGGCCACCGACGAGCAGATCAGGAAGGTGCCTGGTACGGCCCTCTATCGCAACAACGACGGACGCATCACCGGCGGACAGGAGTGGCTCACCGTATTTAATGGTGAGACAGGACAGGCCATACATACCATCTTCTACAACCCCAATCGTAATACTACCTATGGTGGTGAGGCCGATGGCTCGTTCAACTGGGACGACCGCAGCGGCAGGAGCGACTATGCCAGCTACGGCAATCGGGGCGAGCGCTTCCTGGCTGGTGTGGCACAGCTCGATGGTCCCGACAAGCCCGCCAGCGGCATCTTCTGTCGCGGATACTATACCTATGCCTTCATCTGGGCTGTCGACTTCGACGGACAGCAGCTGCATCAGAAATGGCTCAATGCCGCGAAGTCACGAACCAGTTACAAGCTGACGACCTACGATGCCGACGGCAAGGGTACTACCCAGACCTACAGCGGACTGAAGCCCACCAGTGGCGGAGGCAGCGGCACCATCTACGGAAATGGTAATCACAATATGGCGATTGCCGATGTCGACGGCGACGGATGCGATGAGGTCGTATGGGGAGCATCGGCCGTCGATCATGATGGCAAGCTGCTCTACGGCACGGGCTTCGGACACGGGGATGCCCTGCATCTGAGCGACCTCAACCCCCTGCGCCCGGGACTGGAGATGTTCCAGGTCCACGAGGGTGGAGGTACCTATGCCTGGGATATCCACGATGCCGCTACGGGTGAGGTGCTGCTGAAAGGTGGACCCTCGGGGGTCGACAACGGGCGGGGCATCGCCGTACAGCTCGATCCTAACTACTATGGATTCTTCTTCAACTCGGGCAAGGACAAGAGCCAGCGGAGTGCCGTCACGGGCGAGGTGATGTCCAATGGCACGACCTCCAACAACTTCCGCGTATACTGGGACGGCGACCTGCAGGACGAGCTCCTGGACGGGAGCAAGGTTGACAAATGGAACGGCAACGGCACCTCACGACTGGTCAGCTTTGGCGACATAGGACCCAGCTCTACCTGCAACGGTTCGAAGAATACGCCCTGTCTCAGTGCCGATATCCTGGGCGACTGGCGCGAGGAGGTCATCCTCTATCGGGCTTCGGATGCCGAGACCTGCCTGGCCATCTATTCCACCAATATCCCCAGCAACTACCGCGTGCCCACGCTGATGCACGACCATACCTACCGCATGGCCATCTGCTGGCAGAATACGGCCTACAACCAGCCACCACATCTGGGCTACTACCTCGCTGACAATAGCACTCCGTCGATGTCGAACGTCGACAAGCGCTTCGTCGTCAGGATGGAAGAGCCTGTGGACTGGACTTTCAATACAACCAACACGACCAAGATAGAACAGAACTACTATACCCTCGATGGTGAAAAATATGAAGGGATGCCCGAGGGTGTCACCTATGCCATCGAGGGTGACAAGAATCCCACACTGACCGTCAAGGGTGCGTTCACGCAGAAGGGCAACTACACGCTGGCCTTCACGCTGACAGGCACCAAGGGGCATAAGCTTGCAGCCAGTATCAAGGTGCTGTGTCTCAGCAACGAGGTGGTGACGGGAGTGACCCGTCGCTGGGATTTCACGCAGTGGAGCCTGCAGACGGTCAACAACCTGACTGCTGAGGCCGATGCCGACCCTGCTACCGGATGGAGCGATATAGAGTATTATAATGGCGCAGGCACCGAACGGCCTGCCGCTACCTATCATAAGTGTTTCTGGTTGCAGTCGGAGGAGGGTGGCAGTGTCAGGGCCAATGGCGAGAAGATCAGGGAACTGGAAGGCCTCGTCTTCAGCGATGACTATTGTGCCGGACGCTCGCTGGCTATTGCTGTCGACTATCCCTCGACAGACATTGGCAACTATGCCGGACCACAGTATCTCTGGCTGGGCATCAACAGTGCTCCCTATTGTTTCTACATCCCCAACGTCATCGTCGGACAGCCCGTCTCGATGGCTGTGGAGTCGCATCGCAGCGGACAGGGTAGGGGAGTGGGCATCTACGTCGCGGACGATAGCGGCACGCTGCATCGCATTGGCGATGACTTCACCCCCGACAGCAGGGAGACGCAGGTATGGGCCGACTGGACACTGCCCGAGGGCGTCACGGACCTGGGCGGACATGTAGACATCTATGTGAAGAATACCAGTGGCTGTCATCTCTACTTCATCGAGACCGTCGTTGCCGACGATGGCACCAGCGGCATCACGGAGACACCTGTGCTTCGCGCGCAGTCGCCTGTCATCTACAACCTTCGTGGACAGCGTGTCGTCCGTCCGCAGAAGGGGCTCTATATCGTAGATGGCAAGAAACGTGTACTTAGGTAACACCTCCCTTTTGTACTTTTATCATAAGGAAAATGAGCAGCCAGACTGGCTGCTCATTTTTCCTGGTATGCTACTTCCTTTATTACTCCTTTTTCTGAAATCGATAGATTTCTTGCAGTCGCTATGCTTTGTGCAAGCGAACAAGTTCGAGCGCCCTTTTCCCTTTTTCTTTTTCTGAAATCGATAGATTTCCCTTTTCCCTTTTCCCTTTTCCCTTTTTAACACTTTTGCGTCCTCCGAAAGAATGAATATGCTACTGTGGGACGGGTGCCTGTCCCCCCGTCCCATAATTCGGTTGCAAAGAACTCACGGGGACAGGTCTGCGAGTCGTGGGTTACTGTTAAGTGTCGGCTAACTGTCTCGTAAATTCGTTGATATCGATGACAGTCAGTCGTGGCCATTCTATTTGTTTGAGGATGTTGAAATGTGCATCGTTGGTGACAATGTATTCGGCGTCGACCGCCACAGCGCAGTCCACGAACTTATTGTCGTCAGGGTCGGCCTCGACCAGCCCGAAGTGAAAATAAACCTGCTGAAAAATGGTGGTATGCAACCGTATGATAGCCTTCACCACGTTACGGGCAATCTCGGCCGTGGTCTTCTCAGCCAGGATTTCTTCGTATTCATTAAGAATGTCAGAGTTGACACACAGACTGATACGACCCGCCATAACCTCAGTCCAAATCTTGTGATACGGACTGCGGCTAGGCAGAGCCTGCAGCAGGCAGTTGGTATCAAGAACGATGCGCCTCATAGCCGTAAGGAGTTCGCATGTGCTCTTTACCCCATTGCTCGATGGTCTCATCGTTGATAACGCCCTCGTCCCATAGTGCATCGATTGCCTTTTGGGCTTTATTTGCAAAATAGTGGGCAAGGACGTTCTTGAACTCGTTCAACTCATCCTCAGAGTTGATGTTGTTCAAGGCATCAAGCAGTTCCAATTGTGCCATTTCTGAGTAACTCATATACATACTTTATTAGAATACGCCGCAAAGATACGAATTTTTCCGGAAACAACAAAACAAAACGCAGAAAAGTTAAGGCCGCCCTTTGACAGGGGCTTAAATGTAAAGAAATACGAGCCGTAATGTCGTGGGCAGTGAGCCGGCAATCATACCGCCGAGCACCTTGACATGGTGGATCCCCACTGGTATGTGGAGCCAGAACGTTTTTTCCGTGATGCCTATCTCTTCGACTCGTTCGACCGTAATAAAAATAAGTATAAGGTGTATGTGGGCGAATATGC
>JAIKWS010000122.1 GCA_024684515.1 Prevotella sp. | reverse complement strand
GCTGGGACTTGATGCCGACGGCATGTCGAACCTGCTCAACAAGAAGAGCGGTGTGGCAGGCCTGACAGGTGGCTCGAGCGACATGCGCGACGTGGAAAATGCCGCCAAGAGTGGTGACGAGCGTGCCAAGCTGGCTCAGGATATGTATTTCTATCGCATCAAGAAGTATATCGGTGCCTATGCTGCCGCTATGGGTGGTCTGGATGTCATCGTCTTTACTGCCGGTGTGGGTGAGAATCAGGTGTCTATGCGCTCAGAGGTCTGCAAGGACATGGAATTCCTGGGTGTGAAGTTCGACGAGGAGAAGAACAAGGTGCGTGGCGAGGAAGCCATCATCTCGACTGATGACTCACGTGTGAAAGTGGTCGTCATCCCCACCGATGAGGAGCTGATGATTGCAACCGACACGATGAACCTGCTGTAAATAGAGTGACAAGATACAGAGTTGACCTATGGCATTTGCTATGGGTCAACTTGTGTTTTCAGTCCCGAAAAACCAACGAAAATCCCTTCTTGGTAGGTAAGATTGTAAAAAAATGCCCAAAATATGTTGCGGATTGAAAAAAAATGCTTATCTTTGTGCCGTCAATGATAAAAAACAGACATCGTCCTTGAAGGAGTAATGCTGAAAATCCTGTAAAGAGTAGGCATCAAATTTAATAATTTCAAACCTAAGATTTATGAAAAAAGTATTTTTCGCTGTTCTTGCAGCTTTAGTGATGAGCCTAGGCTTGACTTCTTGCAGTAGTTCGCCTGAGAATCAGATGATTGGTATTATGGAGGACATGCTGAGCGTCATTAAGGACGCAAAAATCACGTCTGTTGACGATGCCAAGGCTCTTGTAGAGAAACTGGCTCCTTTCAAAGAGAAGATGGAGGCTGCTTCGAAGGAAATCACGAAGGCCTATGCTGACAAGTCGCCTGAAGAGCTGGCTGAATTACAGGCTTCTATGAAGGATCTGGAGAAGAAGGCTGAGAGCATCACAAACGAAATGAGTAAGGAAGGCGAACGTCTGGAGAAGGAAGCAGAAGCTGCTGGCGTAGATCTTTCAAGCCTCGACCTGGACCTATTCTAGGGTATATTACCACAAGATAAAAAAGGATGTGTATGCGCACATCCTTTTTTATTGTCTGCCAGCTTTCACCTGCGTGTGAAGTCGTGGCAATTCATTTCTTTTAATAAACACGGGATTGTTCCTGCTCAAATGAGTGAGCCGTAATCCCGCTATGAGTGAGCCGTAATCCCACTACGAGTGAGCCGTAATCCCACTATAAGTGAGCCGTAATCCCGCTATATACCGTTGCTGTTGCCTTGCTTCGCGTTGCCGATAGTGAGGGGAGTCAGGACGGAAAGCTTATTCCCATAATCAAGAAAAGTCCCAGCGGCCAGATGGTCGTCGGGACTTTATCCTTAATCGTAGGGAATCGTTTAGTCTTCCTTCTTGATAGCAATACGCTTCTCCTTGATGCGGGCAGCCTTACCCGTGAGCTTGCGCAGGTAGTACAGCTTGGCGCGACGCACCTTACCGTGCTTGTTAACCTCGATGCTGTCGATTTTTGGTGACTCCAGTGGGAAGAGCCGCTCTACACCCACGGTGCCAGACATCTTGCGAACGGCGAAGCGCTTTTTCTCACCATGCCCGCAGATCTTGATAACCACGCCACGATAGAGCTGGACACGCTCCTTGGAACCCTCGATAATTCTGTAACCAACAGTCACGGTATCGCCAGGAGCGAAATCCTCGAACTTCCTGCCGGCCTCTTTTGCCTTGGCACGATTGCTGGTTGCAAATGCTTCTTCAGCAACTTTAATTAAATCCATTTCTAAGTACTTAATAATTAAATTGTTGTATCGTTCCTGCGCAACATAGCGGGCAACTCTCCTATCTTCCCACCATCGGTTACGCCGAAAAGCGGGTGCAAAGGTACGAATTTTATTTGGTAACTCCAAAACTTTTTCGTAATTTTGCACCAAATATATTCTCAGACTATGAAGTTTAGACATTTTTTGGGGGCTTTTCTTGCCTACGGGGCTATGCTTGCTAGCTGTTCTTCCCATTATGAGCTGGCTGGCATCAGTCGTTCACGCATACTGATAGACCAGCGCTACGATCAGCATGTCGATGCCGAGGCTACTGCCTTCCTGGCACCCTACAAGGAGAAAGTTGACTCGATTATGAGTCCTGTCATGGGAACGGCAGCTCGCGATATGGACAAGCACAGGCCAGAGAGCGAGATCTCGAACCTGCTGGCTGATATCCTCGTGTGGGCAGGAAAAGACTATGGTGAGCAGCCCGAACTGGCTGTATATAATATTGGTGGCATACGGGCGGCAATCTCTAAGGGCACCGTCACTTATGGCGATATCAACGATGTGGCTCCTTTCGAGAATAAGATCACCTTTCTCTCGCTTACGGGAACGCAACTGACGGAGCTCTTCCGGCAGATAGCACAGACGGGTGGCGAGGGCGTCAGTCACGGGGTGGAGCTCGTCATCGGTGGTGATGGCCAGCTGATTTCGGCAAAATTGCATGGCAAGGATATCAATCCTGCCAGTAGCTATCGTGTGGTCACCCTCGACTATCTTGCCCAGGGCAATGACGGACTGGTGGCCTTTCGTGATGGGAGCAACGTCGTCTCGCCACAGGCCGAGCAGGACAATGCGCGATATCTCATCATGAACTACTTCAAGGCTATGCAGGCACAAGGCAAGGCCGTAGACGCTCAGGTGGAGGGACGAATCAAGATAGTCCGCTAGCTCGTTTTTTTCATAACCACTATCCTACACATTATTTATATATATATGATGAATAGCTCGAATACCCATCGACTGCTGACTGTCCTGGCTGTCATAGCCTGTCAGCTATCATTCGGTAGTGTCTTTGCCCAGAAGACGCTCACGATACTACATACCAACGATTCTCATTCTACCATCTTGCCGCTGAATCCCAATCTCGCCGACACTTTGCTGGCTGGCAAGGGAGGCTATTTGAGACGAATAGCGATGCTGGAGGAGGAACGTGCCCAGGATCCCGACCTGTTGCTCTTCGATAGTGGCGACTTTTCGCAGGGATCGGCTTTCTACAGCCTTTTCCAGGGGGATGTGGAGATAGGACTGATGAACCAGATGCACTACGATGCCGCCACCATTGGCAACCATGAGTTTGACTTTGGCCTCGAGAACATGGTGCGTATCTTCCGGCAGGCACAGTTTCCCATTGTCTGTTCTAATTATGACTTTGCCGATACAGAACTGAAAGATATCGTCAAACCCTACATCGTGCTCAAGAAGAAGGGTGTCAGGATTGGTGTCTTTGCACTCTGTCCACCACTCGAGGGACTGGTGTTCACCAAGAACTATGGACCGCTCCGATACCAGGATCCCGTTGAGACGACCAGCCGGATGGTTGATATCCTGAAGAGACAGAAGAAGTGTGACCTCGTCATCTGCATCAGTCATCTGGGATGGGGCAAGGGAGAAGATGCCGACAATTACGTCATCCAGCATACACGTGGCGTGGACCTCGTCCTTGGCGGGCATACCCATACCTATTTCAAGCAGTTGCGATATGTCGACAATCTCGACGGCAAGCCTGTGGGTGTGGACCAGAACGGCAAGCATGCTGCCTTCGTGGGAAAGCTGGTGCTGACACTCAACAAGAAGTAGGCAGATGTCCTGGAATGGATGACATCTACCCTTGACACTTGTAATGCTGTCAAAATGCAAAAATCGCTGTCAGAAATGAATAAATAGCTGCCAAGAAGGGAAATTTCCAGCCGAAAATGCAAAAATTGCTGCCCAGAATACGAAAAAAGGTGCTCGTTTTGCCCTAAAATAGGCCTTTTTTGTTGCAGAAATCAGCTATTGTTAGTTTTATCGAATTTGCATATCATTGATAATCAACAAGTTGGTGAAATCTTGTTGCATTGTTGCATTGTTGCATGTTGCATTTGGGTGTATAATACATGGTGAGGAAGACCGATAGATGAAAAATCCACGTTATCTGATTCTCAATCTATGATCATATTTGTCTTACTAATACTTCAATGTTAATTACTACATGATTATATATTATCATCATTTTCAATCTATCTATTATCATCCTAATATCTATCATCATTTAATATCTATCATCACTTAATATCTATCATCATCCTAAATACTATCATCACTTGATATCTATCATTATCCTAATTACTATCATTACTTAATATCTATCATCATCTAATATCTATTGTCATTATTTCTATTGGTAGATGACTCCCTGAAATGAGGACTCATCTCCATAAAAGAAACGATGAAAATGGTGGTCGTTGTGGTAGGAGACCCCCCTCATGCAACAATGCAACAATGCAACAATGCAACAAATGAGGATGTGTGCACGAAAATATTTTACATTATAAATCCTGTCCTGGGATACATTACTAGGAGAATATCTTTTCCTAGTTATCTAGCAATATTTTCCTAGTGATGTAGCAAAAAAAGCCTCGGATAGGTGGTTTTACGGTTTTGAAAATATTTTACATCCAATTTATGGCAAAGTTGTAGCAACAGCCAATTTGTTGCAAAAAACCGCATTTTTGAGCGATTTTTGTGCCCCAAAAAAGCAGTTCTGTCGCTGTTTCGTGGCGTTGAAGGAAGGAAATTTGCAGAAATTATCAAAAAGGAGACGTGTACAGCCTCTTTTTCGTAGAGCAACAGCGAGAGCTGAGGTGAGCAGCTTCTGCAGACGGATGAATGGCCTGATGGGCAATGCGAGCTCGCTGGATGCGGTGAATCAGGTTGCTTACTCCGCCAGCACAGAGAACTCGGCACCACTGGCATAGTCGGCTCCATTCTGGCTCGAGAGGGCCGTGAAACGCAGGTAGCGGGCTCGTTGCGGCTGTCTGAACAGCACCTTCTTCTCTTTCTTCGTATTCTCGAAACTGCCTTCGGCCACTGGCTCGCTCCAGGTCTTGCCGTCTTGCGACAGGCTGATGCGATAGTCGCGCACATCACCATTGACGCCATTTTGTCGGGGCAGATAGGTGAATCCCTTGATGAGGCATATCTCGCCACAGTCGAAGTCCACCCAGTGTGGATATTTGGCCTGTGTGACACTGTACATCGTATGCCAGATGGTGTTGACATTGCCATCCACCAGATTGCTGGCCTGTGAACCGTCAGAGAGTTCTTCGCTGCTGGTATATGCTACCTCTACAGGTACGGCCTCTATGCGTTCAAAGCTGCTGTTGGTGGCCTGCGTGGGATAGCCATCGTACCAGGCTTTGATATTGCCTCCCTCACGCAGTCGGAAGGCTGTGGTGTAGCGTTGAGGCTGCTGCTTGTCGACTTGGTACATGACAGGCATCCCCTCCTGGCTGACGATGGTCACCAGTCCGCTTCTGCTTCGTGTGATGGCCATAGGCAGTGGTGTGATGCTGCCTTTGACGTGTGCTTGTTGCTCTAGCGTTTGATTGCTGTCGGTGACGGGTCTTATGATGAATCCCATCTGGTGGACGGCACCTCTGACGCGATCGTTTTCCAGTGGGCCTCCCTGTCCGCAGCTGTTGCCACCCAGTCCCGTAACCTGACAGTCGAGGTGCAGGTGTGTGGCTTTCGATGGTGGCAGGTCGCAGGGATGGGGAGCCATCGTCATCTCGAGGGCACTCCAGGGCAGGGCCGAGAT
This sequence comes from Prevotella sp., assembly GCA_024684515.1. Lineage (GTDB taxonomy): Bacteria > Bacteroidota > Bacteroidia > Bacteroidales > Bacteroidaceae > Prevotella. The sequence goes on along the minus strand of JAIKWS010000122.1, from coordinate 5,373 downwards.
GCTCATCGTCTGTGTGCTGATGAACTGTACTCCCTGTTGGCTGTCGTCACAAAGTGCACACCATCGCACCTCCTCGCGATTGCCCATGCTCTGCGGCTTTGGGAAGTCCACAAACTGCTCCTCGACGGTGCTCTGATAGCGTGCGATGAACGATGCTGTCTTCCTGTCGGCATAGTTGTTGTGGGGTCCTCGTCCGAAATAGTCGAGCCGGTGTAGCGATTTGTCGAGCTGCATGGCATAGCCCAGTCGTGGCAACACTAGCGAGGGGTCGCTGGCCACGATGCTGCTTTGCATCTCGATGCTGCCATCGGGATAGACGGCATAGACGATGTTCGAGGTGAAATGGAAATCGTCGGCAGTCATCGCTCCCTTGTCCTCGATGGTATAGCGTCCTGAACTGCCACCATGTATCTCACCCTTGTGCTCGCCCTGGCTACGGATGGTATATCGGATGATGACGGTGCCCTGATTGCTGGCTGTCATCTCCGATTGCACCACCTTGTGCCTGAGGTTATGGAGTCCGTTGACATACCATTGCTGGTACATCCAGTTGTCGTTGTCGGTAGGAGCTCTCAAGGCATCTAGTTGTGGTCCCTGTCCTGCCAGGAAGATATTCTTGTCGTCGTATCTCAGTGTGTGGATGGTGCCTGTCTGGTTGTCGAAAGTCACCTCGAAATGGTTGCCTGTCAGCGTGGTCATCCTGCTGTCTGTCTGCTGTTGGATGGTGCTTCCGTCTTGCAGACTGGCGATAGGAGCCCATTCACGAGGCTGTTGCAAGGGCAGTTGCTCGTCCATCTGTACATAGCCGGCAGATGCCCAGGGCTTGTCGCTTTTCAGCAGGAACTCTATTCTCAGGGCATATTCCGACTGCGGCTTCATCTGCATGAAGTCGATAGGTAGCGTGATAGTTTGCCGCTGTCGTGGGCCTAGTGTCAGGTTGTCGAGTGTGCCTGTCTGTGCTGTTGGCATGCCGTCTTCCATCACGGTCCATTTCAGAGTGTAGTCACCCAGACTGGTGAAATAGTGCTTGTTGAAGACTTCCACCTTGCCCTTGCTGATGCCGACAGCCTTCACCGCTACATTCTGGTACACCTTCTTCACTTCGTAGTACTGTGGCTTTGGCGATAGGTCGGGCAGCATGATGCCGTTCATGCAGAACATCCCATCGTTGGGCTTGTCGCCATGATCGCCACCATAGCCGTAATAGTGGGTGCCATCAGCCTGCCAGGTGTCAATGGCCTGGTCTACCCAGTCCCAGATGGCTCCTCCACAGAAGTAGTTGGTGCTCTCGATAGCTTGCCAGTAGTCCACCAGATTGCCCACGGCATTGCCCATGGAGTGGGCATATTCCGAGATATGATAGGGATATTTGATGCCAGCCTTGCCCGTGACGGCATAGCGAACCCACTCTACCGACGGGTACTGGTTGGAGCCCATGTCCACGATGTCGTTGTTGCGCTCGTACTGTACGGGACGACTCTGGTCGTAGTCCTTGATGGCTTGGTAAGCAGCCTTGAAGTTGTCGCCAGGACCCGCCTCGTTGCCTAGGCTCCAGATCACGATGCTGGGGTGGTTGACGTGACTGTGCACCAGCTCCATATTGCGTGCCACGTGGGCATTGAGCCACTCTCTGGGATGCGACAGCGAGGCATCGCCATAGTAGTACTCGTGGCTCTCGATGTTGGCCTCGTCCTCCAGATACAGGCCGTATTTGTCGCAGAGATAGTACCAGTAGGGGTCGCAGGAATAGTGCGAGTTGCGCACGTGGTTGATGTTGCCTTGCTTCATCAGCATCACCTCGTGCTCCATCTGCTCGTGGGTGATGGCATGTCCTACAGAGGGGTTGTTCTCGTGCCTGTTCACTCCCTTGAGCTTCACGGGCTTCCCGTTGACGTAGAAATAGCGGCCTGCCAGCAGGAACTCGTCGTCCTCGGCCCTTGTGTCGCGAATCTCCACGGTGCGGATGCCGCAGTAGGTGCTCGTCATGTCCAGTGTGCGTCCTTTCTTGTCGACCAATGCTGCTACGAGAACATAGCGATAGGGGGCTTCGGCACTCCATAGTCTGGGATGACGGATGGTCAGGTGGGCATGATGACTGCTCGTCTGTAGCTCTGCTGCCAGGGCCTCCGTCTCATCAGTATAAAGATGTACGGGATAAAGACGGTAGCAGAGCTGGTAGTCTTGTAGACGGATGTCCGATTGTGGGGCCACGCTCAGCTCTGCATCCACTTCGACGATAGCCTGGTCGTCGGCAATTTCTGCTGTCCGCACGGCAAGATCACGAATCTCTGCCTTCGCGGTACTGGTGAGGTATGTAGAACGGAAGATGCCAGGCAGTCGGAACATATCCTGTGCTTCGAGAAACGAACCGTCGCTATTGCGATACACCTCTACGGCTACCACGTTGCTGCCCTTGCGTCTGAGGTAGGGAGTAATATTGAAACGGGCTGTGTTGCGGCTGTTCTTCGAGAATCCCACATACTGTCCGTTTATCCAGAGATAGAAGAACGAGTCCACACCTTCGAAGTTGATGTACACCTGTCGTCCTTTCCAGTTGGCGGGTGTGGTGAACGTGCGTCTATAGGAGCCCACCTCGTTGCGATAGTGATAGGTGGTCCAGTCGGTGGGTGGTGTGCGCATGACGCCTCCTCGCCAGTCGTCCACGCTGACGCTATGCTGGAAGATGACCTTCTGGTTGGTATAGATGGGCACGCCATAGCGCATCGTCCCATCATGTTGGAGTCCTTGTACGTTCCAGTTGCCAGGCACCTGTATGGTGTCCCAGTCGGTGTCGTCATAGTCGGTATGCCAGAACAGCGAGTCACGCTTCGAGGGCTCTGATGCCCAGTGGAAACGCCAGGTGCCGTCCAGACATTGGTAGTAGCTACTGCCCTCAGGCAACACCCGCAGAGCCTCCTCTTCGCTGGCAAACGAGAACATATAGGCACGTGGCTGTTCCTTGTTCAGCGACAGCTCGCCGGGACTCTGCCACTCGTGTCCTGTGGGGGCCTGTTCGCTGCCATAGCGGTAGCCAGGAAGCTGATCGGCAGTTGCTGTCAGCGTAGTGCTGATGAGTAGGAATGCGGAAAGGATTGTTCTTGTCATAGGAGCGTACATGATTTGTTTTTTGCGTGCTGCTGTCATTTGTTGATTCTCAAGACGGGTGCAATCTTGTTGCAGGGCTCAGGCAGGTTTATCACGAGTCCCTCATCCGTCTGACGGGCTTTCAGCTTGCCATATCCGAGCAGATAGACGCTGCTGATCTTCTTCCTGAAGTCCTTGTTTCCCCTGGCCAGCGTTTTCACCACCAGCTGTCGTGCTGTCTTCCCGTCGATGGCTGAGGCTGGTGGCCATCCCATCGAGGTGACGTAAAGATGTCTTTCCGTCTGGTTGAAGCGTATGTCTCGCCAGTCCATGTTGGCGAACTTCCCGTCGTTGAAGCCCTGGGCATTGATCTTGATGTCTTCCTCAGCCACGGGTCCCTCTCCGAATCTTTTCCAGGGTCGTGTGCCGAAGATGCTCTCGCCGTTTACCGTCATCCACGCTTCCAGGTCATCGAGTATGGCAGCCTCTTTCTCGTCGTAGGTACCATCGGCTCTGAGTGGTATGCTCAGTAGCAGGTTGCCGTTTTTCGACACGATGTCGACCAGTTGTTTCACTACGGTGGCAGCACTCTTGTAGCCGTCTCGTTCGTAGATGCTGGTATTGTAGTGCCATCCGCCAATGCAGTTGCAGGTCTGCCAGGGCTCGTCGATGATTTCGTTGGGAGCACCACGTTCCACGTCCCAGGTCAGCGCTTCACGTTGCTCGTCGCTGAGAATCTTTCCAAAGACGATGCCTCGTGGGTTCTTATTATAAAGATGTGTAGCAATCTTCAGGCCACAGTCGCTGAGCGGATAGAAGGGGAGCACGGTGACGTCGAAATAGATCAGGTCGGGGTTGTAGCGGTTGATGGCATCGAGTGTGCGATTGTAGAAATTGTCGACGAAGGCTTGTGATGGTGGACAGGCCCCGCTGCTCCAGTCCCATTGTGAGTGAATGCGGCTGTTGTCCCACGATCCCTGGCTCATGGGGTGCTGTTGCTGGTATAGTTGCTGTGGGTCCATGCCTTCCCACCACTTGCCTTTGCCGTCGTCCTTGGTCAGGTTGCCGTCGTAATAGATGCCGGCCTTCTCGCCAGTCAGGTCATAGCGCTGTGAGGGCTCATACCAGGTCCAGGCATGATCGGCATGAAACGAGATGCCCAGTGGCAGGCCAGCCTTGCGGGCTGCCTGTGCCCACTCGCCAAGAATGTCACGCTTGGGGCCGATGTTCTTCGAGTTCCAAGGCTGATATTTCGAGTCCCAGAGGTCGTAGTTGTCATGATGGTTGCCCAATACGAAGAAATACTGAGCACCACAGCGTTTGTAGCGTTCTACCAGCTGCTCTGGGTTCCAATGCTCGGCTTTGAATAGTGGGAGGATATCCTTGAATCCCACTTCCGACGGATGTCCATAGTGCTCTGTGTGCCACTTGTACTCACGGCTGCCCTCCATGTACATCGAACGAGCCATCCAGTCGCCAGAGCCCTCTACGCATTGTGGTCCCCAGTGGGCCCAGATGCCGAATTTCGCATCGCGAAACCAGGTAGGAGTCTCGTGGGTACGCAGCGATTCCCAGGTGGGGGAGTACTTGCCAGTCTGCATCTGCTCGCTAGCCTCGCTTACGGGCAGCCTATACTTGGATTGTTGTGCTGCAATTGTTGTCAGCATGCAGCCCAGCATGATGGTCAGAAGTGTTCTCTTCATACTATTGATGGTGATAAAACTTAGGTTCTGTTTGAGGTCGTCTCTTTTGCCGTTGCAATATGATGGTGCAAAGTTACATAAAAAATGTGAATGTCGCAAGTCTATTTCCTATCTTAATCTTTACCTTCTCTTATTTCTTGTCAGTTTTAAAGGGAAAGTACATCAAAACATGTTTTTCGAGGATGACAGGCAAGCGAGCCGTAATCTCGCTATGAGTGAGCCGTAATCCCACTATGAGTGAGCCGTAATCCCACTATGAGCGAGCCGTAATCCCACTATAAGTGAGCCGTAATCCCACTATGAGTGAGCCGTAATCCCACTATGAGTGAGCCGTAATCTCACTACGAGTGAGCCGTAATCCCACTATGAGCAAGCCGGTCTTTCGTAACTTTGTCGATAAATTTGTGCACTTCCTCTGTCTCGGAGAAAAAAGTATGCCATTCTCTTTGTTTTGAGCCCGACTTTTTGTATCTTTGCCAAAGAAATTTGACTGAGGGTTATATATATTAATAATGTATAGGAGTAATGAGAAAACGAATAGGACAAGTGTTGCTGCTGGCAATGGTAGTGCTGTTGTCGGCATGTG
>JAIKWS010000006.1 GCA_024684515.1 Prevotella sp. | reverse complement strand
TCTATATTTATATGATATATATATATAATATATAAATATAGAAATATTTTCAGGGGATGGGAATAGCCCTAAGAGAACTGCAACACTGCAACACTGCAACACTGCAACACTGCAACACTGCAACGCTGCAACACTGCAACACTGCAACGCTGCAACACTGCAACGCTGCAACGCAGCTGTGTGCAGAGCAAAAAAAATGGCAGGGAAATGAAAAATTCCTGCGGAACATTCGTGAACCGCAATCAGATATGTTTACCTTTGCAATGTCAAATTGATAAACCGACGAGACGGGCTCTGGAGGTAACAATTGCGACGGTTAAATATAACAATTGCACGCATTAACCCTTGCAAATTCCACACTCCACCGCAGCCCCGGAGGCCAGTCAGGAGACACGGAGAGTATTAACAAAATTATTAACAAACGCAACAAACCAGACACTATGGCTATCACTCTTACCTGCTCAGTAATTATTCCCAAGGTGGGAATATTTTATTCCCAGCCTGGGAACATTTTATTCCCAAGGTGGGAATTTTCCTTTGCCCTATAGGAAATTGCAAGTCCCCTTAACGAGAGCTGCACCAGCTCTCTGTCGTGTAGATGCTTGGTAAAGACAAAGTAGAAGAATCGTTGGCTTCATTGGGGAGGAGCTTGGACCGTATGACATCCATGACATTGGCCTGACCTGGCTACGGCAGTGCTGCAATCCTACAAAGGCCGCAAACGACATCTAATAAAAAACCAGAAGATACAAAACAAAAGTTTGTAGTACCCAGTGAGGCAAGCGAGTCTACAAAAAAGGGTGGTGCCTGCAAGAAAATCAGAAAAAAGGGGCAAAGTAGGGCTTGAAGTGTGGAGAAAAAAATGGAGGAATGCGAAAAGTGGAAGAAAGCGAGGAGGAAAGAAACAGAAAAGGTTTAATAACCATCCTTCAACTGTAATCTGAAATTTGTAATTGCAGACGTTGCAGACGTCTAAAATCTATAGAAAGACAAAAGGAGAAGACCGCCTCAGCACATCTTCTCCTTCTCGCTAGTGACTCCCGCGGGATTCAAACCCACAACCTTCTGATCCGTAGTCAGATGCTCTATTCAGTTGAGCTAGGGAGCCATCCTTTTTGTTTGCGGGTGCAAAGTTACTGCTTTTTTTCAACACCACCAAACAATTTTCCGTTTTTTTTCAAAAAAACTAGAAATTATATGAAAATCCAAGTGACGAGTACTCCTTGAACTGCCAATAGCCTAGTTCATCATCCCATATATTTGAATCGTCGAAACGTGGGAATAGGAACAGATTGGCAGAAATATACTTCGATACTCTCAATGCGAAGGTATTCTCCCACTCCAGTTCTGCACGATGATAGCTAGTGAAACCATAGAAACGTGTCTTCCAGGTGATTACCTCGTTGATTTTCCACTCCAGTGCAGCCGTAACCTGCGAACCCAGGTCTGTGAGATGATGCTTTCCGTCGTCAATACCATATCGAGTGGGGAACCAGTCAAAGTCAGTTACTGTATTGTCATTCTTTTTACGGAAGCCTGTACGGTCTACATAGCGATAGTTGACAGCAAGAGGCGAAAGGTTGATGGTGCCTGTCAATTTCTTGTCAAAGCACTCCACCTTGTAGTCCATACCAAGACCAACACTGATATTCAACGGTGACATGAAGTCGGAGAAAGTACGGATATCATTTGCCTTGAATCCTCGTGCAAACTGTGTATAGGCCAACATCTGGAGCGTGTAGTACCACTTGTTGGCAGCCTGCAGACCAACCTTTCCCGTATAGCGGAACAAGTCTTCATTGGCCTTGAAACGGTGCACAGAGTCGGTACGCGAGGTCTGGAAACCCAGTTTCATCTCGAGTTTGTTGTCCCATTTCCACTTCGACTTGTTGTCGTAGTTGGCCTCCAGGGTCAGGCTACCAACTGCTGAATAGTTGCTTTCACCACCCTTGTACCAGTTGCCACTGACAAAATTCTGCATGAACTGCAGATAGCCGTCACCCTTGCGTGTCCAGAATTTGGGCTTCTCTATCGCTACCTCTACCGTTTCTGCCTGGGGTGCTTCTGGCATCGGCTCAGCCTGATCCACCATCGCCACCTCCTGCACAACGGGCTGCTCCATGATGTCTTGGCGCAGCTGGCCGGCCTCTTCCTGTTCTGTCTCTGTGACCTCCACCAAATCAGGACGGTTCAGATAGACATGCATCAGAGCCTGGTCGATGGCCTCGCTCACCTCATCAGGATCTTCAGACGCTATTGACAACTGGTTGCTAGCCACAGAGTGATAAAATGTCAGTGGCGAGAACAACTTATAATACTGCCCCTCCATAGGGTCATTTCCCTGCGCAGCAGTGACGCTGAGCGCCACAAAGGCTGCAAACGATAACATTATTTTCTTCATAAGTAGGTGCAAAGATACAAATAAAATAGAAGAACAAATCTTTTTTTCTGAATATTTTTGTGATAAAATGATAAATTTCCATGCTGCAGCTACTATTTTCAATCTTTTTTAGTAACTTTGCACCTTGATTTGTCGTAGCACCAATGCGCGTACATTATTAAATTAAAGATACAAGTAACAAACAAAAACAGAAATGAACAAAAACACCCTCATTGGTTTTGTACTTATAGCAGTGGTACTCATTGGCTTCAGCTGGTGGAGCCAGAAAGAGGCCAGCGAGCAGCAAGCAGCAGCTCAGGCTGAGCAAGCACGATTAGATTCCATAGCAAAAGCGAATCCGCAGCCCAAGGATACAGCAAAGGTAGCTAGCAATACTGTTGAAGAGCCTGACAGCAACCGTGTATTCTTTGCTGCCATGACTGAACAACAAGGTCAACAGATTATCCTGAAAAACGATAAAGTTGAGCTCACCATTGACACGAAAGGTGGTGTCGTAAAGAAAGCTAAAGTACTGAACTTCAAGGATTTCAGAGGAAACGCTGATGTAACGCTTTTCGACGAGAAAGATCAGGACCTCACGTTCACCTTTTCCACCAAGAGAGAGAACATCAATACTCAGGAACTGAACTTCACCCCCAGCAATGTAACCAATCGTACTGCCACGCTGACTGCCACTGGGGCAGATGGCGCAAGCATCGTGATGAACTACTCGCTAGGCGAAAGCTATTTGTTGCATTTCAACATTAAGACAGAAGGCATGAATGGACTCTTCGAGCCAGGTCGCCAGCTGATGAACATCGAATGGAAAGACTCGTGCCGCCAGCAGGAAAAGGGCTATACGTTTGAAAACCGTTATGCCTCGCTGACCTACAAGGAGAAGAACGGTGGCACTGAGCATCTTAGCGAAGGTGCCAATGATTCGGAAACACCAGAAGAAGCCATCGACTGGATTGCTTTCAAGACCCAGTTCTTCGCTGCCGTGCTGATTCCAAAGACACAGTTTGAGAAAGGTGCCTATCTGGCCAGCACTATGCACGACAAAGAGTCGCAATATCTGAAATCATACGTAGCCCAACTGAAGACTCCCTTTGACGCCACGCAGTCAAACGAGTTTGAAATGTATTTTGGTCCCAATGATTTCCAGATTCTTAAAGGCATGAACGAACAGAGCCAGTTTGGCAGAGACTTAGACCTGCAGGATCTGGTCTATCTGGGATGGTGGCTGGTGAGATGGATCAACCGCTGGTTTACGCTCTATGTCTTCGATGGTCTGACAGCGCTAGGACTGAGCATGGGTATTGTACTGATACTCATCACCTTGCTCCTGAAAGGCCTCACCTTCCCGATGGTGAAAAAAAGCTTCATGTCGAGTGCCAAGATGCGTGTGCTGAAACCCAAGATCGAAGAGGCCACCAAGCAATATGACAAGCCCGAGGACCAGATGCAGAAGAACCAGGTACAGATGCAGATGTATAGCCAGTATGGCGTGAGTCCCCTTGGCGGCTGTCTGCCCATGCTGATACAGATGCCTATCTGGATAGCCATGTTCTTCTTCGTCCCAAATGCCATCCAATTGCGAGGTAAGAGTTTCCTCTGGATGGATGACCTGTCGACCTACGACCCCATCCTGGAATGGTCAAAGCCTATCTGGGGCATTGGCGACCACCTCTCACTGACCTGCATCCTCTTCTGCGTGAGCAATGTACTCTATAGCTATATGACCATGCGTCAGCAGCGTGACCAGATGATAGGCCAGCAGGCACAGCAGATGAAGATGATGCAGTGGATGATGTATCTGATGCCAGTCATGTTCTTCTTTATCTTCAATGACTACTCCAGCGGCCTGAACTTCTACTATTTCATCTCCCTGTTCTTCTCAGCTGCTATCATGTGGATACTGCGTAAGACCACTGACGATGCTGCCCTTCTGGCAAAGCTGGAGGCCAACTATCGTGAAAACAAGAACAATCCCAAGAAGCAAAGTGGTCTGGCCGCACGACTAGAAGCCATGCAGAAGCAACAGGCAGAAATGCAGCGTCTGCGCAATCAGATGAAGAAGTAAGCCTGCGCAATCAGACGAAGAAGTGAACCTGCGCAATCAGATGAAGAAATGAAACGGTTGTCCGTTATCATCGTCACATTCCATTCGGAAAATGACATTTACGATTGTCTCCACTCCATATGGCAATATTCAGACATTGCCAAAGAAGAGCTGGAGATAATTGTAGTGGATAACAGTCCTTCATCCGAGTCCATGTTTTCACGACTCAGGAATCTTTACGGCAGCGACATCGTGCTTCTGCACAACTCACACAACGGTGGCTATGGACAAGGCAACAATGTTGGCATCCGCCATGCTACAGCACCTCTTGTCATGATCATGAACCCCGATGTGCGGCTCTACGAGCCAGTCTTCAAGACAGTCATCGACGCCTTCAACAAAGATAGTCAGCTCAACATCTACGGCATAAAACAGATGTGCAACAGCCAGGAGTCTAGCCCCTACTCCATTGTCTGTACGTATATGATGAACGGCTACCTCTTCACGCTGCTCACCAGTCTTGCCAACCGCTTCGACTTCTACATGCCTCGCTATATGTATGTATCCGGTTCCTGCTTCTTTGTCCGCAAGGATGCCTTCAAGGCAATTGGCATGTACGACGAGAGCAACTTCATGTATGGTGAGGAAGACGACATCCACCATAGGATGATGGGACGATATGGAAACTCGATGGTCTACAACCATCATCTGCACTATATCCATCCTATGCATACCAGGGCACCCAATATCGACTACGAAAAGAAACTCATCGACACCGCCATCGTGCTTAATGAGAAAAACGGCTATCCACGCCGGAAAACACTTGTCAACCGCCTGCGCAATATGAGACTGTTGCTGATGCGAGAAAGGCTAAAGAAGATGGTGGGAAAAGGTGACCAGCAGCGCTGGGAGGTGATGCAGCAAAAACGGACATACATAAAAGAACTATTGAAACAATCGTGAAAGGCAACGTTTTATTCGTAGGGTTCAAACGCCAGCGAAACAGCATTCTGATAGGTGGCGGAATTGCCAACTTGAGAAGTCTGAGGATGCTGCACGACATCTTTGGCCAGGATCAGGTGAGCGAGACCTATATCCTGGACGAAGACAGGAAAAGACCCCTCTGGAGCTATGCACTAGCCGTATGCCTGTTTCCCTTCAACTACCATAACGGTCTGACGCCCAAGAAAGTAAAGGCAATCATACGCAAGGCTAAGGATTATGACTACGTCTTTCTGAGTACTAGCGTACTAGGGCTCATAGCCAAGAAACTGAAGCAGAGCGGCTACAGGGGCACCATAGTCACTCACTATCACAATATCGAAAGTATCTATTATGATGCCCAGATGCCTCGCTGGCTACCTGGCAGACAGTTCGTTGTAGGATGTGCCGAACACAACGATGAATATGGATGCCGCTATTCTGACAAGGTTATCACACTGAGCAAACGTGACTCTGACAGTCTCGCAAAACGATACGGACGCAAAGCCGATGCCATCGTAGGCGTATCGATGGAAGATAAGTTCCAGCCTGTAGACACGACAATCATGACAGGCAAACGGCCCCAGTGCCTGTTTCTTGGCGCATACTCCATCCCCAACAATGAAGGCGTGCTGTTCTTCGTACAGAACGTGCTACCTCATGTGGATGTCGACTTCAAAGTGGTAGGAAGAGACATGGACAAACTGAAGCAAGAAAATGCCTGCATGAAAGATGTAGAAGTGGTGAGTAATGTGCCTGACCTGCGACCATACATTGAAGCGGCCGATTTCATGATACTGCCAGTATTTGCAGGTAGCGGCATGAAAATCAAGACCTGCGAATCGCTGATGTATGGCAAGAACATCCTTGCAAGTGACGAGAGTTTTGAAGGCTATGACCTGGACACCCAGCAGGTAGGAGGTCTTTGCAATACTGCTGAGGAATATATTTCACGTCTTCACTATTTCATCGAGCATCCCATCAGCCGTTATAACGACTATTCGCGAACATGTTACCTCAAGAACCACTCAGAAGAAAACACACGCGACACCTTCCGTTCTGTCTTTGAAAACAAAAAGTCGGTGGAAACATAATAAAACAGTGTAAACAAACGTTTATAAATATAAAGAAAAACAGAGCAGTATGATTATCAGAAGCAAAGCACCACTACGCCTAGGACTTGCTGGAGGCGGTTCTGACGTATCACCCTATAGTGACATCTATGGCGGACTGGTTCTTAATGCCACTATCAATCTTCATGCTCACTGCACCATAGAGGAAACCAAAGACCAGCTAATTTCCATCCACTCCTTTGATACCGGCCATCATCAAAGCTATCCCACCTCTCGGTACCTGACAATAGACGGGGAAGCCAGTCTGATCAAAGGAGTATACAACAGAATTGTCAAAGACTATCACCTCCAGCCTCTTTCTTTCCGAATCACCACCTACAACGATGCTCCTGCCGGCTCTGGACTGGGGGCATCGTCGACAATGGTTGTCTGTATCATCAAGGCTTTCATCGAATGGCTCAGTCTGCCACTGGGCGACTATGAAGTTTCACGACTAGCCTACGAGATAGAACGCAAAGACCTCATGCTCAGCGGAGGCAAGCAAGACCAGTATGCAGCAGCTTTTGGAGGATTCAACTATATGGAGTTCTTGCAGAACGATATGGTCATCGTCAATCCATTGAAGGTAAAACGCTGGATCATTGACGAGCTGGAAGCATCCATATTGCTTTACTTCACAGGTCGTTCCAGAGCGTCAGCAGCCATTATTGACGAGCAACGCAAGAACACCCAGAACCACAATATGGAAGCAATAGAGGCGATGCATCGCATCAAGCAAAGTGCCATCGACACCAAACTGGCACTGCTCAAGGGTGATGTCGACGCTCTGGCAGAGATTATCAAGGAGGGATGGGAGCAAAAGAAGAAAATGGCCTCTCACATTACCAACCCCATGATCCAGAAAGCTATGGATACAGCACGGCAGGCAGGTGCGAAGGCAGGAAAGGTGTCTGGAGCTGGTGGAGGAGGCTTTATCATGTTCGTGGTCGATCCTGTCAGGAAGAAAGAAGTGGAAATGGCACTACGTGAACAAGGTGGCTTCATCATGCCATTCAACTTCAGCGACGGTGGGGCTCACGGATGGAAGATTTACGAAACCGACAACGTGAATGCATATTAGCAACATGGACAATAATACAGACAGACATATCGACGAGCTGATAGTACGCTATCCCCAGCTTACCGTCTGCAGAGAACAGATCAGCAAGGCCTATCTGATGCTGGAACAGCTTTACACGCAGGAAGGAAAACTGCTGGTATGTGGCAATGGCGGCTCTGCTTCCGACAGTGAGCATATCGTGGGAGAGCTGATGAAAGAGTTCAAACTGAAACGTGAAGTGTACAAAGACCAGGCGGATGCCATGAAAAGCATCGATATTGAGATGGGCACCATTCTGGCTCAGCATCTGCAAGGAGCTTTGCCTGCCATCACCCTCACAGGACATTCATCACTGACTACCGCTTTCATGAACGACTGTATGCCTGAACTAGTATTCGCACAACAAGTAAACGGCTACGGCACAAAAGGCGACATCCTGCTGGCCATCTCTACATCTGGTAACAGCAGGAACGTGCTCTTTGCTGCTGTCGCTGCTAAGTCGAAAGGGATGAAAGTGATTGGACTGACTAGTATTCGTCCTAACAGATTGAAGGAACTGTCTGACGTATGTATACAGGTACCAGAAACCGAGACATATAAGATTCAGGAACTGCACCTGCCGGTATACCATTGTCTGTGCATGATGCTGGAAGAGCATTTCTTTGGAAAATACTGACTATCACTCTCTTCAATAGCACATGATGAAAGTCGTGATAATGGCAGGCGGCAAGGGGACACGCATTTCCAGTATTGCCAGCGATATTCCCAAGCCAATGATTCGCATTGGCGGATGCCCTGTGCTGGAGCACCAGATAGCAAACCTCAAAGCCTACGGATTAACTGACATTACTCTGGTCATTGGACATCTGGGCAATGTCATCAGCGACTATTTCGGCGATGGCTCCCGATTTGGCGTCAGCATCTCCTATTTCGTAGAGGATCATCCCCTGGGCACTGCAGGGGCCTTGTTCAAGATGCCACTACTGGACGAAGACTTTCTGCTACTGTGTGGTGATGTCATGCTGGGGGTTGACTTCAGCCGCTTCATCCAGTTCCACAAAGATCATCATGCCTGGGCAAGCCTGATGGCTCATCCTAATAGCCATCCCTACGACAGTTCACTACTTATAACAGAGCAGTTGCCACCATCGGTAAAGGGTGGCCAACCCATAGAGACACATCGCGTCACAGGATGGCTGGGGAAGGACGAAGAACGGCTCTACTACCAGAACCTGGTTAATGCCGGCATTGAAATCATATCTCCACAATTGCTAGAAGAGACCAGGAAGCAATTCATACCTAGGCACCAGGACCAGCCAGATAAGGTAGACCTGGACCGAGATGTCCTAAAGGCGGGTTTAGGCACTGGTCGCATCTTTGCATACAAGACTCCAGAGTACATCAAGGACATGGGAACACCTGACCGTTACTATAGTGTGGAAAACGATTATCGAAGCGGAAAGATAGAAGCTCGCAACCTGCACCACCCACAAAAGGCCATTTTCCTAGATCGTGATGGCACCATCAACAAACATGCTGGCTTTGTCACACACCCTGATGAGTTTCAGCTGATACCCGGGACTGCTGAGGCTATCGCACTTATCAACCAATCGGGATACATGGCTGTGGTGGTAAGCAACCAGCCCATCATAGCACGTGGTTCCTGCACGTTCGAAGAACTAAAGAAAATCCATGACAAAATGGAGACCGAACTGGGGCGGCAAGGTGCCTTCGTAGATGCTATCTACTATTGTCCTCACCATACTGACAAAGGGTTCGCTGGAGAACGTGCTGACTACAAGATACACTGCGACTGTCGCAAGCCCCAGCCTGGCATGCTGTTGCAGGCTGCTCACGACTGGAACATCGACCTGAAGGAGTCGTATATGATTGGCGATACTGTCAGGGATGTGGAAGCCGGACATCGTGCAGGAGTGAGAAAGTCGATACAAGTAAAGCCAAACACGCCAGGAATCCTGCTGCGGACGATAAAGCAACTACTACAAGAAAAAAATTAACGCCAGCGGTCAGCTCTCCAGGAATACGCGGAACTTCTCACGGATCACCTCCATCGAGTAATGCCTTCGGATATATTCCACAGATTTGCTCCCCTGCTGCTTTCTCAATTCAGCATTCTCAAAGAGATAGCAGATCTTTTCAATCATCGCCTCATCTCCGTCAGCGACGAATGGCTGCCCCTCATCAGGCTCCAGCCCCTCCATACCTATGGAAGTGGTAACCACGCATGCCCCTACTGAGAGAGCCTGCAGTATCTTATTCTGTATGCCTGAACCTGACAGCATGGGTGCCACCACAACAGAAGCAATCTTCAGATAGTCCCAGATATCATCTACCCAGCCCGTCACTATCACATGCTCCGACTGAAGGGATTTGACGGCAGATGTAGGAGTCTTACCAACGATATAGAATTTCAGGTCAGGATAGCGGACCTGTAGCTGTGGGAGTATCTGCTTGCAGAAATAGGTCACTGCCGTCACATTGGGCTCGTAATTCATAGCACCCACAAACACCACATTGTGAGCATCTGGGTCGTTAACCAACTGCCTGTTGTCAGGAATCACCGTATAGTTTTCTATCACCGTGATATCAGCTGTTCCACCCGACTTCTCCACAATGAAGCGACGGTCTTTCTTTGAGACGATCAGCTTTTTGTCAAACTTACCAAGCAGCTCCTGCTCGTAGCGACAGCAGCGGTCAGAGTCCACCTTGTAGATCCAGTGCCACAATCCCCTTGCATATTTCTTTGCCGACTGGTAATTCATCGAGAAAGCGTCTACGATGTTCCATATCTTGTATTGGTCAATGTCACTGATATATTGGGCTGCACGCATATTCTGACAATACAGCACATCGTATTCATGAGCATGGCTGTTTACCCACTTTGCCAGCTTACGCGAATGATAATAATTCACCTGAAGCGGTTTGCGGTTGGTCAGCAGTCCTGCCAATGACTTCAGATACGACTGCCAGGGAGACAATGGGAAACAGTGAACGTGGCTGCATATATCCTTCAGACCAGCTTCCACCATATCGCGGTCATCCTTTTCAGAGACATAAGCCAAATCGACCTCATAACCCAAATCATGAAAAAAGCGCAGATACTGATTCGTACCTATCGCTGCTCCGTCCCGAATAGGAAAGGGAGATTTCGAGTTCAAAAAAAGCACTCTTTTCATGATTTTTCTTTCGGGGTGCAAAGGTACGCATATTTTTTCAGAAAAAAAAATTTTCTATCAAGTTTTTATGAGACAGGCACTTCTCAGAAAAGAACAGACAGCCATGAAAAATAAATCTCCCATGCAACATAATATACGAGTAAAATGTGCGTTAATAAGATATAAAGTATGAAGAACGTTACCACATTATACCATATGACTGTACTGGAAAACGGATATGTACTAGACGGGATGAACGAACTGGAACGCAATGTAAAGCGTATGATTGACTTCCTGATCGCTGCCTTTTGTCTGATACTGTTCTCTCCTCTTTTTCTAATCTGCTATATACTGGTGAAGCATGAAGATGGCGGCCCAGCTATTTTCAAGCAGGAACGTATCGGCCGCTTTGGCAGGCCATTCACCATCTACAAATTCCGCTCCATGCGTGTAGATGCCGAGAAAGACGGTCCTGCACTTTATCAGCACGAGAACGAGACCCGCATGACAAAAGTAGGCAAATACCTGCGCGAGCACCATCTCGACGAATTGCCGCAGTTATGGAACGTGCTGAAGGGCGACATGGCATTCATTGGCCCACGTCCGGAACGAAAGTATTTCATTGACAAGATCATGGAGCATGACTCGCGCTATACCTATTTATACCAGATACGTCCTGGAGTCACCTCCTATGCCACATTATATAATGGTTATACCGACACTTTGGAAAAGATGCTTCGTCGCCTTGAACTCGATCTCTACTACCTGGAGCACCGCTCTTGGTGGTTTGATCTGAAAATCATTACAAAGACATTCATCAACATCGCTTTTGGGAAAAAATTCTAAATCGATATAAAGTCAATATTCATTCTTTAAAAACAGAAAAAATTACAGAATATTTTCTTTATTTCCTTTTTTTTAGTACCTTTGCAGCAAAAATACAAAAAGACATTTGATATCATATGAGATTTATAGATAAAATTGCAAATTGGTACTTTAACAGGAATAGCCTGCCTTTTTGGTGTATCCTGCTCATTGACAATGCTATAGTCTTTGGTACGTACCATTTCATGTACCTGCTCTTCAATCGATCTGACAGGACATTCCAGAATTTTGAAGTTCTCACGCTTTCCATTCTGGTTTATCTCATCTTTTATAACATCAGCTTCCGCATCTTCCGTACCTATTCAGGCATTCTGCGCTACTCATCTTTCGTTGACTTGCAGCGCATAGGCTATGCCATGCTTCTTGGCACGGCCCTCACCTTAATCACTCACGAAGTACTGGAAGGACAATATAAACTGTTCGCCTTGATTTCAACGTCGCAGATCATTTCAACATTTGCGATGAGTACATTCCTGATGTGGATAGTACGCATCTTGGTGAAGACGCTCTATGATTTGGCATTTGCCAACAAGCGCTCAAAGAGGACATTCATCTTTGGAGTGAAGAATGATGGCATCGCCATTGCCAAGCATATACGCAGTGAAAAACCCGTCAGATTCTCACTGAAAGGCTTTGCCACCATAGAAAAGGACATGAGTGGCCATATGCTGATGGGTACCAAGGTGCACATGCTGGACGAGCATATCATAGAAGTCATGAAGAACGAGGGGATTGAGGCCATTATCATCACCCCAAGCCGACTGAAGGAATTCCGCCATAACCAGGCTTTCCAGGACGAGCTGATAAAGGCTGGCATCACCATCTTCATTAGCCAGAAAGCAAAAGAGATGAACGGCGATGAGGAAACTCTGCACGACGACACGCCCCAGCTGAAGGAAATAAGCATCGAGGACTTGCTGCCACGCGACGAGATTCAGGTTGACATGGATTCCGTGGGCAAGCAGCTCAAAGACAAGTGCATCATGATTACTGGTTCGGCAGGGAGCATCGGCAGCGAGATGGTTCGACAGATAGCCGTCTACAAGCCCAAGACGCTAGTGCTCGTTGACCAGGCGGAGACGCCCCAGCATGATGTTCGCCTGATGATGCAGAACGAATATCCTGATATTGAGACGCATACCATCGTAGCCAGCATCTGCGAGAAGACTTTCATGGAGACTCTGTTCAAGCAGTATCGGCCGGTATACGTCTTCCATGCTGCTGCCTACAAGCACGTGCCCATGATGGAAGACAACCCCTCGGAGAGTGTGCGCAACAATATAGGAGGCACTCAGGTCATTGCCGACCTGGCTGTCAAATATGGCACTCAGAAATTCGTGATGATCTCTACTGACAAGGCTGTCAATCCCACCAACGTGATGGGATGCTCGAAGCGTATCTGTGAAATCTACGTGCAGAGCCTCGACAAGGCCATCAAGGACAAGAAGATTGAGGGATGCACGCAATTCGTCACCACACGTTTTGGCAATGTCCTGGGCTCTAACGGTTCTGTAATACCTCTCTTCAAGGAACAGATCAAGAATGGAGGACCTATCACAGTGACCGACCCCAACATCATACGCTTCTTCATGCTTATCCCAGAGGCATGCAAACTGGTGCTGGAAGCTGGTACGAAAGGCAATGGCGGAGAGATCTTCATCTTCGACATGGGACAGCCAGTGAAGATTGCCGACCTCGCCAAGAGGATGATCATGCTTAGTGGAGCACATCATGTGGAGATCAAATATACAGGCTTGCGTCCTGGAGAAAAGCTATACGAGGAGGTGCTCAAGGACGAAGAGACGACAAAACCATCCTTCCACGAGAAGATACGCATTGCCGCTGTTCGTGAGTACGACTATCAGGAAGTATGCAAAGAGTTTGAGGATCTATACGCCATCAGCAAAGAGTATGACGATATGAAGACCGTAGCAAAGATGAAAGCTATTGTGCCTGAATACAAGAGCAACAACTCTATCTACAGCAAGCTGGATTAAAAAGTATTCCCCTCGATTTTCAGAAACACATCTGTATTTTCAGAAACACATCTGTATTTTCAGAAACACACCTATGTTTTCAAAAACATATCTGTGTTTTCGCAATACACATCAGTATTTTCTGAAATACATCCTTAGACGCTCGTTCTCGAGCGTCATTTTTTCATCGCCCAGCTGTAGCACTTTGAATGTCTCGTCGAGATGGTTCAAACCATAGAAGCGTACTGTCTCCACACTGGTAACCAGGCTATCAGAAATCTCTCGTCTGTCCACCACTGGATGATAGACACGCAACGTCTGGTCCTTCAGCTCAAAATAATAGTAGATGCTGGGATACATACTGAAGTCGTCATGCAAGTCCTGCATCCTGAGCAGATCTGCCTGCACCGACCAGAAGATTCTCTTTGGTCGCACATCCTCCGAACGTCCGTTCGTCAGCGTGTCGGTCTGTACCAGTTGCCAAAAGCCATCCAGCTCTCCATTGTCCGACGTATGCAGCTCGCAGGACATCGCTAGCACAGCTGCTGCTGCAAAAATGATAGATGATATACGTTTCATGTCTATTTGCCCTTCTTAGTGAATATTTTCCTTCCTACAGTCAGCTGTACACCCGTATTATCTCCCAGCAGGCTGCCCCTGTCGAGTCCTACGCCACAGCTGACGTTCCAGCCCGACAAACTCGAGGCATCACCAAACTGATAAGTGGCTTCTGCCAGAAGGCTGAGATTGCGCTGTGGGGCCAGCAGGGGATACTTATAGGTGCCGAATCCTCGTTGCCAGGTGCACATCATCCTATAGTGCAGCCCTGGCAGTGGATCGCCATTTACGGCTAGATGCCAGGCCCAGAAGCGATTGTCGGCCACTCTGATATTGCCATCGCTATTGTAGAGGGGTGAGCGATAGAGTGGATTGCCCATCACCTGCCCCCAGTGCTGCCAGCCTGTATAGAGATGGTGGTTGTAGTACTCATCACGACCACCGATATGGTCTGACAAGTGGCGTGTATGATCGTGATAGTTGGGACCGCTCTGATATTTCGTATAGAGATATTCTGCCACAACGGTATTCACCCAGCGGAAATCCTTCAGACGCAGCTCCACACCCAGCAGGATGTCCTTCAGGTCGTAAACCAGCCAGCGGTTGTCCTCCCACTCGTCCCATTTCTCACCTGTACCGAAGCCGTCATAGTCTACCATGAACATCATAGACTGGTCTTCAAAATAGTGATCGGCATAGGCTGATACTCCCCAGGTGGGATAATCGAAGTTCACACGGGCCATCATGCTGCCCAGGTGATTGCCGTCGGCATTGGCATATTCGTCGTCAGAGACGTCGCCACCTCCTGGGATGAGTGCCTTGAGAGCACCTTTCAGACCACCCGTATTCTCCACTTTCTCCAGCCGGGGAGAATGCAGCGGTGCATAGGAGGTGCCACCATACTGACAGGCCATTTCCAGACCCAGTTCCACGCTGACTGGCTTCTCGACCTTGCCTATTCTCAGATAACCGGCCTTCGTATGCAGCAGCGTATGCTCGGTATATCGGGTCTGCTGGTTTGTGAAATCCTTCTGCCATTTGTCGTCCGTAAACATACCATAGCTGATATGTCCCTTCAGTCCCAGCCATCCTTTCGTATAGGGCACATCCCAGTAGTCAGGCAGCGACAGACGTATGGCAGGCACAGGCCGGGCATTGATGCCCAGGGCTTGCGAGCCTGTGCTCAGCTCCTGGTTTTTCAGCTCCATGGGCTGCTGCTTGCTGCCCACTGTGAGCAAGCCTTTCAGCCATCCCAGTTCGCCATAGGCTTGTTGTACCACCATGGTACTGGTGAAACCACTTGCCACTGCCACATCGGCACCAAAGCCCAGTCGCCAGCGACGAGTGGAATCCTCATCCTGATGGCGGAACACACCAGCACGCAAATAGCCATTGACATCATCAAGCGAGCTCAACCCATACTTGTTGGCATTAAGCCAGAGAGGGGTCGCAGAACCATCAGAGGCCGTCAGCTGGGTCTCTGCACTTAACTCCAGCTGAGCATGCACATCCAAGGCCGCTGCAGCAAGGGACAAAACGACTAGAATACTCTTCTTCATCTTCAATTTTCTATTTCTGCGGTGCAAAGATACTACTTTTTTTTCAGCTATAGGGATTTTCCCCCACCAATTTAGGGAAAATCCTTTGTAGGTGTCACGAAAAAGCTGTTATTTTGCAGCAAAGAATCAAAAAAGCAGAATGTTGAACAATTTAAAAACGATACAACTATGAAGAAGATGATGTTTACCCTGATTGCAATGCTGACGATAGCAGCAAGTGCAAGTGCCATGTCATACGAACAGGCACGTGAAGAGGCCCTCTTCCTCACCGACAAGATGGCCTACGAACTGAACCTCAGCGAGGCTCAGTATGAGGCAGCATACGAAATCAACCTCGACTACCTGATGGGGGTCACCAGCCAGTACGACGTCTATGGGCCATACTGGGAGCGTCGCAACCTGGACCTGAGCTACATCCTCTTCTCCTGGCAGTGGGATCTGTTCCGTGCAGCTACCTATTTCTTCCGCCCACTGGTCTGGGATGCAGGATACTGGCACTTCGGCATCTATGCACGCTATCCCCATCGTGACTACTTCTACTTCGGACGACCAGCATTCTACGTATCCTATCGTGGCGGACACAGCTGGCGCATGAACCACGGACGTAGCTACTACGAGGGACGACGAGACTTCTATCGCCCTGGCAACCCACGGCACGACCAGCACTTCGGCATGCGCAGCGGATGGGATCGCGGTGACTATCGCAACAACTATGCAAATGGCGTCAGAGGCGGACATCACAGTTCTACTCAGGTGACAGGAAGAGGCGGCAATGGATTCCAGATTGGCGACGGACAGCGTCAGAACGGATTCGGAAGCAACCGCTATGGCAACACGGACAACAATCGCGGAAACGTGAATGGCAACTATGGTGGCGTCGAACAGAGGAGAGGCGACTTTGGAAACCAGAGCCGTGAAGGAAACTCCAACTACGGCACCAGGAACTCCAACTACGGTGGTGGCAACTCCAACTATGGCAACAGCAACGGCTCCTTCGGCGGCAGTCGCACCACGATTGGAGGCACTCGCAGCGAAAGCCAGGTGGGCGGTGGCAACACACGCAGCACCATCAGCGGGGGCAACGTAGGTGGCAGCCGCATCGGTGGAAGCTTTGGTGAAGGCAGTCGCAGCGGAGGCACTATCAACAGAGGCTCCGTTGGCGGTGGAACGACTCGCAGCAATGTAGGAGGCAACTTTGGAGGCAGCCGCAGCGGTGGCAGCATCGGAGGTGGCAGCCGCAGCGGTGGCAGCACACGCAGCACTGGTGGCAGCGTAGGAGGTGGCAGCCGCAGCGGTGGCGGAAGCAACAGCCATGGAAGCTTCGGAGGCAGACGCTAACGCATATTCCAGAAGCAACTGGATCACGATTAGGGATGTCAGGGAAAATTTCCCCTGACATTCTTTTCCCCCCATACAGGTCCTTTGGTCAGGGCGGCTAGTTCATGTCGCCATTCTCACCGGAGCCGTTGGGGTCACTGCCGGTACAGCCGGATTCTCCGTTTTATCCAGATTCTCCGGAGTTCCCGCTGATGCCGGCTTTTCCGCTCCCGCTACCGTTCTCTGCATTGTTGTCCTCAACCTCACCTGCGTCACTGGAGGTCACCCTCTTCACCTCCTCGCCATTGCGGTCGTAGCAGGTGATCCCGATGCTGGCGTTGGCCAGCTCCTCCTTCAGGTCCACAGCGGGAGTGAAGATGATGCGACGGCTCTTGATCAGGGCGGTCTTCACCTCGTTGACGTCAGTCACACTCGATGCACGCAGTCCGAAGCGCATGGTTCCCAGTCCAGGGAGGGCGACACTGTGGCCTTCAGTTGCCCATGCCTTGATCACCTCGCCGGCAGCATCCCAGCATGCCTGCATCACACCTTTGCTCACACCGCTGCGAAGAGCAGCCTCCTTGATCACCTTGTCCTGAGCCAGCGAACTGTACATCTCAGGTGCCATCACGTAGCGGTAGGTACCCGCATCGTTCTTGTTGAACTTAATCAGGCGTTCAACAGCCTTCACT
>JAIKWS010000131.1 GCA_024684515.1 Prevotella sp. | reverse complement strand
TTTATAAGTCTTGATCAATGCGTGCATCTGCTCCTCAGGGAAGAGCCCCCGGAGCGAGGCAGGCACCACCACATTGAAATCCACCGAATTGCCGACCGAAAAGGCTCTCTTGTTCAATATGACCGCCTGACCAGACGTGCGCAGGTCTGCCATCAGGAACGTCGCACGCGAGCGTAGGTGCAGTGTAGGACTCTCCACAGGGTCCACATCCTCGATGGTGATGCGACGATCGAAGCAGTCAAAGCGGTCATTCAGCACGGCACGGAGGTAGCACACCTGGCCGTTGTGTTTCAGCCGATAGTCCGATAGGTCTCTGTAGGAGTCGAACAGGGAGGCCGCTCTTCTGACAGGCGACAGTAGCACATAGAGGAAGTTCATCAGCAGAGACCTGCGAAGCTTCAGCGGCACCAGGGCAAGTGCCAGACGGTTATAGTTGATGTCGTAGTGTGTCATACTGAATGTGCGATCATGTTGAGTTGGGTCGATGCCACGTGGAAGTAGCCAGCGGTCGGGATGGCATAGGCATCGATGGGTGCAAATGTGTCGATGGATGCCGGAGTGCTCTCCGACGACCGCATCTCGGCAATCTTCACGCCATCCACAGCCTGTAGGGCATCTATCAGAGCCATGTTGCTGTACACGCCGTTGAACGACAGGTTCTCAACATACTCTCGGATGGCCTGTTCACAGTCACTTTTGACCGAGATAGGTTCACGAGTCGGGTCATAGTAGATGTCCACCTCGCAGCGGAACTCGTCAGCAGGTTCATTGACCAGGGCAATGCGCACGCCAGCATCCTTGATCTCCTGTAGGTAGGCGCTCAGCTGCACCTCTTCTGCCTGGCTGATAGGAGCACGCTTGGTAGAGTCGGTCGCATCTACTCCAGCCACCTTGATGATGAGCCAGGACGATTGGTCAGACTCGTTGGCAGTCGCATGTTTCACCACCTGTCGGGCAGTGATGTCCTCCTCGCTCATACCCGTGGTGTCGTACTGATCAGAGTCATCCATGAGCGTGGTGTCCTTCATGAAGGCCAGTGCCTTGTCCCTGTACCACTTGGGGCGATGGGGCAACATCTCGTCTATTGTGTCGCTGACCTCCTTCTTATGCTCGTCCCATAGAGACTCATGCACATGGATGGCATAAGCGACTACATAGAACAGCAGCCGCCAGATGGCAGTCACCGACGATGATGTGAGCGAGGACAGTGCCGGAGTGTTGTTCTTCTGCGACACCATTTCATTGAAGATAGTGTTGATAGATCTTGCCATATCACGATATTTCAAAGTCATACTCTACAGCCCAGTATTCGATACCCTCGAACGAGGCTACAGATTCATTCTCCACAGTCACACCCGTAGCAGGGTGCAGGTCTTTGGCCCGGTAGTAGGCGCGGGTATTGGCATCACCCTCTATGCCATCAGGAACGTCGATGGCCTGACCGACAGTCAGGTCGTCCGTCAGGCACAGCCCGTTGGCCAATGCCAGGGCAAGGGCTTCTCCAGCATCGCCTGTGGCCTGTATCGCTATGTCGAGCAGGTTCTGCCCGTTCATTGTCACTTCCATGTTGCTTCTACTTCGAGGGTTGTACCTGAGATCTTCACGCTGCTGACCTTCATACCGTCGCGCGAGAACTGTTCACGTATCTCTCTGCTCAGTTCGCCAGCCGATGCCGTCTCCAGATAGTTTGCGACACCGACACCTGCCGTTGGGTGCTGCTTCCATTCACCCTTGTTGGTCACAAGGAGAAGCTGCTGCGCCTGCTTGAGGTTCTCTTCTGTCACGAGGTCGCCGTCGGCCACCATCATGTCCAGGTCTGGGGTGAGTGCTATGTCGGTCATTTTATCAGCATTTAATGGATGTTTAATCAGTGTTTGAGCGCATCGTCCGTCATGTCCGAGAGTTGAGGCTGGGGCGTGGTCGGGTTGAATGCTATGGCCAGTGCCGCACCGTTGCCCGCTACGGGCGATGTCAGGAGCAATGTGATGAGCGTCTGTAGGTCGGCATAAACCTTGGCCATCCACTCGACCATCTTGTCAGCCTTGACGCTGCCCACCGTGCCGTTGTTGAAGACAAATCCGTCCTTGTCGGCCGTGAGGCTTTTGCCCTCTATCTTGATCTCCAGTTTGTCCACTTCGGCCGTCTGTACGATGGCGTATGTGTCGCCCTCCTCGATGCGGAGGCAGAGCACCTGACTGCCTACCTTCGGCCAGACGGTGATACCCGTGTTGCCGTCCGTGATGCACTGTAGACGGATGCCGTACATCTCTACCCCGTCATCGTCTATGTCGCAGGTGCGGGCGGTGGTATCTACGGCCGTGACCTTGGCAAGCACCGTAACGGGCTTATCTTTGAGCGATGCGGCCAATGCCTGGCGTATTTCTTCTTCAGTTCTTGCCATAGTAACGTAGTTTGACGGTTCTTCTCAATCCGCTTTCGCCATATTCTCCCTCGATGGATTCGGCGAAGTAGGTTCCAGAGCGTTCGGGAAAACGGGCATCTGTTACGATGATTTTGTCCGACTTCCATACAGGAGGATCTCCAAACAGCACGATGCTACCCTCATAGCCCTCAAAGTCCTTTTCCTGCTGGAGTTCCTGGACAGCCTTCTGGAGGAAACTCTTTGGCAGTCCGGCACGCACCTTGACCTCCTTCACGTTGCTGTATTTGCGGCTCTCTGCCTTGGTGCGCTTGGTGGTACCAGAGGTATTCTTCTCCACGATGTTGATTTGCACCTCTTCGGCCTGCTGCTTCTTCAGGTCGTCGGCACTCACCGTATTCCAGCCGATTCTTATCTCCGTGGCAGATGTCTTTCGGTCGGGGTTGGGGCTGACATACTTCGAGGCTCCGGCATAGAGATATGGTCCATCGAACCACACGCGGCAGCACAGTTCCTTCTGCACCCATTCCAGCAACTTGTGCCCCGTGGCATTCTTGAACCACACGCCTTGCAGCGGTATGTCATCACACGCGGGCGACAACTGTATGTCTGTACCCTCTATGAGGTCGGTCAGGAGTTTCTTGAGCGTAGTCTGTCGGTAGGACTTGCTGAAATACTTGTTTCGCAATGGGTGACTGTAGCCCTCGCACTCTATGACCAGCTGATCCGTATAGTTGATGGCATGGACGTAGCCACTGAAGACCTCCTCGTTGCGGCTGTTGTAGCCCAGACGGACCACGACCTTGTCCTCTCGACGGAAAGGCATCTCCTTGAAGTTCTGCACCAGGGTGCCCGACTCCGTACTGGCTATGCCGTCACCATGCTCGGTCATGTGCTGCTCTCTCCTCACGAATGGGGACAGTGGCAGCGTTATCTGACAGGTGTCAGTAAAAGACCCCGTGCTGCTTCGCCAGGAGACAGCCGATGGCTTGACCTTATATAGCCCTATCTGTATGTCCGATGTCAGTATAAACATATCATTCCATGATGAGGTTGTTGACTACGTCCGATTCGCAGGTGAGGGTGAACGGGCGGCAGCGCAGTTCCTTGCCCTCCACTTCGGGAAACTCGATATCCGTGATGCAGACGTTTCGGCTCTCGTCCATAAAGAGGTCACTGATGGCATTGATGAGCTGCACGGGTGCCGTCGATTCAAAGAGCTGGCGCAAGTGGTACATATCATCGTCTGGAGCTGTCTTGCCAGCAGGAGCAATCAGCACTCCCTTGATGGCAAACTGATAGTCGCCCACGTTGTACATCTCCTTGACGGTACCGATGCGCTCAGCCACGGCGGTACGGACGACGGTCTTCTGCCCAGTCACGCGCAGAGTGGCACATGGTACATAGACTTCGGTCTCTCCGTTGGTCAGTCGGACAGGCAGAAATACGTCTCTGCCTCGATACTGCTCCTTGTATGGGGCATCGAAGCGCGTGCCCGATGTGTCCAGCTCCGACTTCGGTTGCACGGTGTACGACCCTTGGAAATAGGTCTTGTACAGTTCCAACAGATTGGTGACGATGTGTGGCATCCTATAGTTCGATATTTAGCATTTATTATTGCGCCGTTGCTCCCTGTACCAGCACACGGCTCAGCACCTCCAGGACCGTTTCCTCAATCTTGGACGCAGACTCATGCAGCGAGGTGGTGTTGAAGTTGATGTTGTCGAAGAATTTGGTCACGTTGATGTTCACAACCTTGGGACCGCTGCCAGCCACGGCCTTGCTGCCTTCTACGGCGGCGGTCTTGTTCACCTTCGTGTTGCGGGCTATCTCGTCCAGTTTCTTGGCAGTGACCGTGGTCTCTGCCTTGATGGCACGGGCTACAGGTTCGGCGATGGCAGCCTTTTGCATGGTGCCCTGCTGCTCCGAGCCCTTTATCCAGCGGTAAGCCTTCTCCAGTCCTTCAAGCATTGGCATGACGACTGTCTCCCATAGCCACTTGACGACATCGACCAAGTAGTTGATGCTGTCCCAGATCCTTCCGCATACCCACTCGATGACGCGAAATATGTCCTTCAGTATCTCTGACTGGGCGACGAACTCCACGAGGCTGTTCACCATCCCTGCTACGACGTTGTACATATTCATGGCTGCTGGCCAGATATGATCGACCATCAGTGAGCGGATAGGCTCCAGGTAGTCGGCCAGACCTCCCAGGTTCTCGCGGAGGGTGTCCCATATAGAGACAAGCGGCTGTACCATCTCTATCATGGCACCCTTCATCGTCTGAGCCTTGGCCATCAGTTCCTTGAACATATCGACTGCCCTCTGCACGCCATTGGCGAGGGGGACAGTCAGACGCTCCAGGATGGGCAGAAGCTTCGTGCCGAGTTCCAGTCCCAGATGAGTGAGAGGGGCAAAGGCATTGCCCACCTTTATCTTCAGTTCATCGAAGGCTCCGCTCAGCTGTGCCTTCATGCCGGCATCGGTCTTGGCTATGGTTTCCAGCATGTGGTTGTACTTGCCGCCCTCGCCAGTAGCGTCGCGGAAAGCCTGCTGTACCATTTCAAAGGTGATGTTGCCTTTCGACATCTCATCCTTCAGTTGGCCGATGCTTTTGCCCGTCCGTTTGGAAATGGCTTCGAGTGGGTTGAACCCTGCATTGATGAGCTGGAGCAAGTCCTGTCCCTGAAGCTTACCGGCAGAACGCACCTGCGAGTATGCCAAGGTCAGTGAGTTGAGTTTCTCTGCATCGCCCATCGAGACATCGCCCAGCATTCTGAGGTTGTCGATGACCTCGTCATTGCCAAAGCCGAAACCAAGCATCGTCTGAGCGTTCTTGAATACCTCCTTGCCCAGGATGGTGTCCTTCTGTAGGTTCACCAGTTCCTGAGTCAGTTTGCTGCCAGCCTCCTTGCTGCCAGTCAGTACGTCAAACGAGACTTGCAACTGCTGTCTGTCCAATGAGGCTTGCATGGTCTCACCGATGGCAGAGCCTACCTTGGAGGCCATACTGAGGGCAGTCGAAGCCACACCGGTGATGTTGTTCAGAGCGAAAGCACCATTGGCAATCTTCGAGAAGAGCGACGTGGATGCCTCCGCCTTCTTGGCGTGATTGTTCACGTCATCGAAAGCGTGGGCAATCCGTCCGAGTGGCCCGGACATCATGTCTTTCATCTTCATCGCGTATTCTACGAAGTTGCTCATGTCAGTGTAATCAATCCTTTTTCAGTGTTCTTGAATGCTATTCCGGCACGATAGCCGATGGTTTCTATATCCCAGTCGAGGGCTTGGGGACCATAGTAATGTAGAGCGAACGCGACGGCCTGGTCAAAACCGTCAGCGTTCTTTCCTTGCTCTACAGCTTTCCAAAAGAGCTCTTCTTGATCTCGATGATGTTCTGTATCTCCATCATGGCGCTGATGAAGTACTCCTCATCATCTCGGATGGCCTCATCTCCACCTATCCACAGTTCGTCCATCAGGCACTTGGCGGCAGTGTCGAGACCTCCTTTGGGGTCCACTACCATCTGT
Organism: Prevotella sp.; assembly: GCA_024684515.1. Taxonomy (GTDB): domain Bacteria; phylum Bacteroidota; class Bacteroidia; order Bacteroidales; family Bacteroidaceae; genus Prevotella. Next base: position 12,380 of record JAIKWS010000131.1, on the reverse strand, counting down.
GTGTAGTTGCTCAGTGCCTTGGCGGTCATTGGCTGGAGCAGAGCGACCTTGTCCTCCACTGCGATGACATTGAGCTTGCGACCTGGGAACTGAGCCTTGATCTGTGCAAGCTTCTCCTTGCCGAAACGCTGTTCTGCCAACTCGATGGCCGTCTGGGTCTGTTCTTTGTTATCTTCCTTCATGGCTACTGTGTGTTAGAGTGAGAGGGTATTCTTCGTGATGTCCATGCAGATGAATGGAAGCGTGCATTCACGTTTCTTGTCATTCTGCGACATGGAGTCGGTGGTCTCAGTAAACGATACTCCGACAGCCACCCAGGTCGTGATAGGGTCTTTGGCCAACTTGCGGGCACTGACCGTGATGGTGAGCAGCTCGTGCGGTACATCCAGTATGCTGTCAAAGCCGGCGGCCTGCGCTGCCTGTTCGAGACGGTCAGCCTCAAAGCCGAACAGCTTGATGTTGCCCGAGCAGGCAATATTGCCCTGCTGGATGTCGATGGCATGTTGTCCTGCACCGTAGAGAGCCTCCTTTTCGGTGGTCTTCTTCATCTCCCAGCCAGTGATGCCGGTTACGATACGGCCAGCCAGTTTCACCTGAGTGTGGTGCCAGGCGTATTCGCTTGATTTGATGTTTACGTTCATGTCCGTGTTCGTTTAGAGGGTTGCGGCCAAACCGAGGTTGACGGTTATCCATGTGAGATAGCCCAACGGCATGACCTTGACTTCGACCGTCAGCATAGAGGTGTTGATGAGATTCTGGTCTAACGGTACATTGACTTTCACCTGCGAGATCTGGTCACTCATGGATGCCTTGATGGCGCTCTCCAGTGTGGCCTCGATGTCCTTGGCTTCGGTGGCATTGATGCTGCCATCCACACCCATGGCGATGCCGCTCTCGATATAAGGCTGATAGGCTGCGGCTGCTATGCGCTGAGCCTTGTCGATGATGCGGCCGTGCACCAGGATATGGTCATCGGCCTTGGAGCACATATTGTCCACGCCGAAATAGTAGCCTGCACTGCCAGGACGGTGCATGAAGGTGATGAAGCCTGCATCGTGCAGTGTCTCCATGTCTTCGCGCTCCTCGTAGGTGTCGGTGCCGATGTAGATCTGACTGACAGACAAGGCTCCGTTGCGTCCGTTGCCCAACTTGACGTGAGCTCCGTACTTGCAGGCACGTGCCAGGGCTACGGTCACGGCTGCGCTGCCATCATCGTCTGTGCCGCCCAATACGACACCGGCAAAACCGTTGGTGGCCTCGTTCGGCTTGTAGGCATTTGTCTTGCTGGCATCAGCGACACGTCCTTCGATGAGGAAGCGGACTGGTGTGTTGGCGTTCTGCATAGCTTCACCTACTGACTTGGAGGCAGTGACGGCTGCACTGACATCTGCATCGAGGAAGGCGCTGCCAGCCTCATAGAGATTGTCGGGCTTTCGGGCGATGGCTATCAGGTTGATCTCTCCCTGACCGGCACGCAGCAACTTGCTTACGCCGTTGGCCTCACTGGCGGTCAATGCCTCTGCCATCGTCATCGTAGCAGGTGTGCCGTACACGATGAGACGCTGCTTGCCGCCCAACTCGTTGTAGTACTCCTCCAGCAGTCGGTGGGCAAAAGCCTCATCCGCCTCGGTGAATCCTTTCGACTCGGCATCAGCCAGACTATAGACCTCTGTGGCCGTGGCTTGCAGAGCCACAGTGGCGACAGTGACCATGAGAGCCGGAACTGCGTCCAGCACGGCAATCTGTTGCTGTAGGTTGCCGTTTGAAACGTTTACTTTAACTCCGGGAAACATATCTTAATCGTTCTTTAAAGGGTGGTTAAATGGTGTTTGACTCAGTCTTGGCCGTTGCCTTCAGCGTCCATGGCAGACTTGCGGAGCTCGCAGCTGACGGGGCACTGGTGGTTACGGCTATAGTCGCACTCGGGTATTTTCTCGATGGCACGGCTCAGTCGGTCCAGTTTGCGGTTGGTCTTTTCGTAGAGCTTTTCCATGCGGCTCTCGTTCTCCTGCGACTCCGCACGTGCCCGTCTCAGTTCCTCGCGTTCGGCACGCAGGGCTTCAAGCTCCTTCAGCACAGGATTGAGGATGTGCTCCTCGTAGCTCTTCATGAGCTTGTCGTTGGCATCGGTGCCGGCACCCTGTGCATTGGCCTTGGATGTCTTGACAGTGCTGCGCAGTGTGACCAATACCACCAGACCGCCCGACACGAGCAGTGTGTTGATGATGGCGAGGATGATTTCGGCGGTTGTCATAGCTTTACTTCTTTTTTCCAAGCCTGTACGTCAAAGGCGGGACAGGCTTTGTTGGCAAACTGGTTATGGCCAAAGATGTTCGATGACAGTATCTGATGGGCAGACTGGAGTTTCCTGACCAGAGCCAGCAGCGATGCCTTCTGTGCATCTGTCCTTGTGTCCTTGGGGGTCTTGCCGTCTTTGGCTGTGCCGCCAATGTAGCACACTCCTATGCTTGTCTGGTTATGTCCGGTGCAGTGCGCTCCTGCCTGCTCCACCGGTCGTCCCTGTTCCACCGTGCCGTCCAGACGGATGACGTAGTGGTAGCCGATGTCTTTCCATCCGTTGTCATTCATGTGCCAACGGCGGATGTCGGCAGCCGTCACGTCCCGTCCTTCGGGCGTTGCGGAGCAGTGGATGATGATACTGTCAATCGTTCTCATCTTTTAGTTGTTTTCAGCCATTGGCTGGGTCACAGTCACCTCCTTGGTGACGTCAGTTCCGGCGATGCCGACAATGACGGTGGCGGTGCGGGTTGCCTCGCCCTCTGCATCATAGGCGTATGCCTGTGGGGTGAATGTCACCTTCTTGCCGTTGGCCGATACAGTCAGCCACTCTGCCTCAGTCGAAACTGTTACGTCAGCACCGTTTGAGGTGGCATAGGTGCGGTTCTTGGGGGTAGCGGTGGCAAGCAACTCGACAGAGTCGTCACCCGAGATGGTTGGAGCTGGCTCAATGGCATCCTGTACGATGGCAATGACACCTGCCCAGTCCTGGCGCCGGCAACGGCCACCCGCCTTAACGGCTGCGCTGAAGATGTCACCATAGTAGGATGGATTGTTGTCATCCTGGAATGGCTTGATGTCGCCCAATGCGAGGGCTACGCTGTCCTTCTGCCAACACAATGCGGCAACGTTCGAGGTCGAGATCAACGCGGTACCTGGTGCGATTGGGGTGTTGTCGTTGAAGGCAAGCACGGTGCTGCGCTCCAGGATGTTGAATCCAGCCAACTTGCCTACGATGCCGTTCTCCAAGTCAGCGGTCTGCTGGAATGCAGCCATCTGGTTGGTCGAAAGGCTGTCGATGAGCTGCTGATACTGGTAGCTCTCCAACAGGGCATAGCGGCCATCCTTTGGCACGTTCATCTTGTTCATGCGACTCTGCGCCTTGGCGAGATCTGCATAGGTGAATGCCTTGCGCTGACCTGACTGACCTGTCTCGGTTACGGCCACGGCTGCACCGCTGGTCTTGATGATGTTGGCGGCTGGGATAGAGTCGGCGGTACCGTCGGCCTTGATACCAGTCACCCACTTGTAGAGGACGTCGTCGCCTACAGCCTCAAGCAGAGTCTGCACGTGGTCGTTCAGGACGGAGTCGGTCTTCTCATAGGAGATCTCGTTCTCTTCCTGCCAGGTGACAAACGTAGGGGTGGTGGTGAACACATCGAGGGCGTAAGTCACGAAGCTATCGGTTCGCTGCACGGCTGTGGCAGGGAAGGATGAGCGGTTCTTGACCACAGTTGGCGATGCGCCTGCATTAGGGATGTGCACGACTGCGCCGCCCAACACATTGGTGCTCTCGTCCACGGCGAACTTCAAGTGTGGATTGGCCTTGCGAAGTTTCTCAATGATGTACTTCGCGAAAATCTGAACAGAAATATTGCTCATAACGTGTATGTATTAAGGTGGTTACTTCTTGCGTGAACTCTCCAGCTCGCGATACAGGTCTGGATAGTTCTTCTTGACATCGGCGAGGTCGCCGCTCATATAGAGGTCATCCCAGGTCTTGCCGACATACTTGTCTGGCACGACGGTCTTCATCTGCGAGGTGATGGTGCTCTGTACTGGCATGGCATCGACCAATGCCTGAAGTCCTGCGATGTTGGACTTGTAGTCAGCCTTGAGCTTGTCGGCCATTGCCTGGTTGATCTTGTGGTCGGCCAATGCCTTCTCTACGATCGAGGCAATCTTTTCCGAGTCGGTCTTCTCCTTCAGTGCAGCCATCTCTGCGCGAAGGTTCTTCAGTTCTGTCTCCAGTCCGTCGGCCTTGGATGCCTTGGCCGCCAGTTCACGGATGACCTCAAGTGCCTGTTCCGGCGTAGCGTCGGCGGCAAGGTTCGGGAGACTCAACGCCAGAAGAGCCTCCACAAGAATTGCTGGTTTCTCCATAAAATTCAATGTGTTTAAGTTATCAGATAAGTCGAGGAGGACATTGTCGCCCTCATCGAACAGTTTATCCTGAGCCACGGCATTGTAGTTGCCGGGGATGTCCACTATCGAGCATTCGCGTGGGAACCACTTCGTCACGGTCGGACCTGTCTGTCCTTCCAGTTTCATCTCGGGGTCATCGCTCCATTCCAGGGCGACGATGTGACCCACTGAGGCAGCAGCATAGAAACCGTCTATGATCTGCTGTGCAAGGTCAGGGAATCGGGTCTCATCTACCACAGGCTTGCCATACAGGGCTCCGTCTCTCACGGTCAGGTCTGTCCACTTGACGGCCACGCCCTTCTCTCGGTCGTGCATGAAGAAGCCGATGGGTGGATCAAAGCGGTCCAGTTGCAAACCAGATGTCAGCAGACGGTAGCCGTAGCAGTTCACCGTCTCGTCGGTCAGCAGAAATTCTTTATCAACTTTAATCATCGTTCAATAGGTGTTTAATCGGTTCATTTTTAGGATTGAACCGCTGCAAATGTACGCCCCTTTCACGGCTTGCCAAACTATCACTGCCAATCTGGCGTAACTATTTTATAAAAAGGGTGGAAGGGCGTATTTTTGCACCGATTAAACGATGTTTGACTATGGAAAAGAACAACAGCAACAAACGTGAGATTGCCCAGATACTCTTCCTCCAGGGTAAGCTTCAGAAGAAGGACATCGCCCTCAAACTGGATGTGTCCGTGCAGTCCATCGCCCGATGGGCCAAGGAGGACAACTGGGACTCTCTGAAGAAGAACCTGCTCACCGGCAAGCGTCAGCGTCTCTCCGAACTCTATGACGAACTGGCTGAGTTCAACCGCATGATCCAGGAGAAGGAGGGCTACAAGATTGCCAACAGCAAGGAGGCCGATGCCCGCCGCAAACTCATTAACGACATCCGTGACTTGGAGTCGCGCTACAACATTGCCCAGACCACTCAGGTGGCTATGGACTTCTGCGACTTCCTCAAGCCGCTTGACTCCGACCTTGCACAGAAGGTTGTAGAGTACTTCAACGCATTTATCAACGAACAGATCGAGAAGCAGAAATGGCAAGAATAGGCAAGGCAAGTGACCGTGACTACTTGGAGCTGTTCCAACGCTACTGCGACAACTTCAAGAACGCGACACCAATCAATACGCGCGAGACTCAGGGCGAACGTATAGCCCGAAAGAACCGATTGGAGAAAGACCCGGAAGCGTGGTTCAAGTACTATTTCCCGAACTACTGTTCTGCCGAACCTGCCTCCTTCCATAAGGCGGCCACACGCCGTCTGCTCTCGCATCCAGAGTGGTTCGAGGTGCGTGCCTGGTCGCGTGAGCTGGCCAAGTCGGCACGCTCCATGATGGAGTTCTCCTATCTGGCACTGACGGGCAAGATTCACAACCTCCTCCTCGTTTCCAACAGTCACGACAACGCGACCCAGCTCTTGGCTCCCTTCCGTGCTTTCTTTGAGGCCAACAACCGCGTCGAGCAGGACTATGGCATACAGAAGAACATCGGTCAGTGGACGGAAGACAAGTTCGTGATCCGTGCCGGCTGCTCCTTCCGCGCCCTTGGCTGGGGCGAGTCGCCTCGTGGTACCCGCAACAACGAGAAGCGTCCTGACGTCATCCTGATTGATGACTTCGATACCGACGAGGAGTGCCGCAATGAAGACACCATGCAGAAGAAGATCAAGTGGATGGAACAGGCGCTTATCCCTACGCGCTCCATCTCTTGCCCGACCCGCATACTCGTGAACGGAAACATCATCCACGACAACTGCATGGTCAAGTACCTGGGCGACTCTTCGTTCTGCGACAAGTTCGACATCGTCAACATTCGTGGCAAGGACGGCAAGTCCTCTTGGCCGGAGAAGAACAGCGAGGAGGACATAGACCGCGTGCTGAGCACCATTTCCTATGCCTCTGGACAGAAGGAGTATTTCAACAACCCGATGGACGAGGGAGGCGTATTCTCCGACCTGAAGGACGGCAAGTTGCCCCCGCTCAGCCGTTGCATGGCTCTTGTCTATGCTGACCCTGCCACGAGCAACAGGGACGTGTCGCAAGGATCCTGCAAGGCGGTCGGTGTCTTGCTGCGCAAGGATCTCAACTTCTACATTGCCAAGGTCAAGGTCGATACCATGTCCACACAGCATTTCGTCGAGGCGCTCTTCGACCTCTACCAGTGGGCCAAGTACCACGGAGCCGAAGATCTCCAGGTATATATCGAGAACAACTCCTTACAGGCTCCGTTCTTTGAGCAGGTGCTGCAGCCCGCCATCTTCAAGGAGTCGCAGCGGCGCGGTGTCCTGCTGCCTGTCATACCCGACACCAGAGACAAGAAGGACAAGTACACCCGTATCGAGGGCACGCTTGAACCTATCAACCGTGCGGGTCTGCTCACCTTCAACGAGGCAGAGGCAGACGACCCTGACATGAAGCGTCTCAAGAGCCAGTTCAAGGCGTTCTCACCAAAGCAGAAGCGTATGGACGGTCCCGATATGGTCGAGGGTGGCGTGTTCATCCTCCAGCAGAAAGCGGCCGTGCTTGCTTCGGCTGGCATCATAACCATTCCACGCACTAATCGTAAGAAGATATGATTATCTCAGTCCAACAACTCCAGCAGAGTGCCTTGTATAAGGAAATCTGCGACCTCATCACCCGTGATGACGATACCGTCGTAGCCATGCAGATCCAGGCAGCACAGTCTCTCTGTGCCACCTATCTGTTTAAGTATGATCTAAAGGAGGTATTCGGTGATGACTCCACCAACCCCGTGACCGAGCCTACGGTCAAGTGCCCAGCTCTGGAGAACATCGTCACCGTCATTGCCTGCTACTACCTCGTGCGCATGGCATCACCCAACGTCGATGTGGAACTCTACCGCGACGACTACCAACAGGCTGTCAGTCTGCTCAAGGACATCCGCGACGGCCACAACAACCTCACCGAACTCCATTACAAGGCCGATGACCCTGCCACGCCCGAGGATGAGTCTCAGGCAACGGGTGTCACCTGGTCTTCCAACCCTAAACGTACCAATTTCTTCTGATTATGAAAAAGGATAAAAAGAATGCCCCTTCCAAGCCGGAAGAGGACAAGCCGAGCATCATCGTGCAGGAAATCAAACTGGTGTCGCCCGACCGCAACCGCAAGGATGTCGGCACCCTCAAGCAGGCCATCGAGCGTGCCGAGTCGGTCACGCTGCCTAACCGCTACCGCCTCATGGATCTCTACCATGATGTGGTCACGCTGGACGGACATCTCTCCGGCTTGCTCGAAAAGCGCACCAAGGCAGTGGTCAATAAGAAACTCACCTTCCTCGATGCTTCGGGTCGTAAGGTCGATGCCCTGGACCCACTCATCCGCTCTGATAAGTTCGAGCGTCTGCTGGAGGTCTTCATGGAGCGTCTCTACTATGGATGCTCTGCTGTCGAGTTCATCTTGGGGGCACGCTTCGACTTCAAGGAGATAGACCGCCGTCATATCCGCCCGGAGAAGAGGGAGATTGCCATCAGCCAGTACGACATCGACGGCATCAGCGTAGCGAACTTGTCCATGGTGCTGCTCATCGGCGAACCCTACGAGCTGGGTCGCCTCCTCCAGTGCTCCATGTATGCCCTCTACAAGCGCAGTGGCTTCGGCGACTTCGCACAGTTTGTCGAGATCTTCGGACAGCCTGTCCGTGTGGTCAAGTACGATGCCTACGACAAGAAGACACAGGAAGACCTCCGCAAGGTGCTCGATGAGTCGGGTTCCAGCCTCGTGATGATGATACCGAAGCAAGCCGACTTCGAGATGCTCGATGGCAAGACATCCAACGGCACGGGCGAGCTTCAGGAACGCCTCATTAACTGCTGCAACCAGGAGATGTCTGTCTCTATCCTGGGTAATAGTGAGACCACTACCAGCAGCAAGTCGTCGGGCTATGCTCAGGCAGAGATACACGCCGACCAGCAGAAGGAGATCACGGCAAGCGACCTCCGCTATGTCGAGAACCTGCTGAATGGTGAGTTCATGATGTCTATCCTGGCAGGCTACGGCTACCCCGTCGAGGGCGGTCACTTCGAGTTTGAGAAGGAGAAGAACATCTATGAGCTTCAGACTCGCCTCAACATCGACACACAGTTGGCCAACCGCGTGCCTATCTCGGACGACTATTTCTACGAGACCTATGGTGTGCCCAAGCCCGACAACTACGACCAGTTGAAGCAACAGCAGGAGCAACGCCGACAGGCTGCTCTCGACGCGCTGGGCAGAGGCAAGGACGATGACGACGAGTCTGATGACGGACAACCTGAGCCAAAGAAGCGCAAGGTGAAGGGCGGCAAGCTCTATCATGCCCTGGCAGATTTTTTCGGTTTCGCCCCTTGACCACAGGGGGCGACGACATTGACCGTGCCTACTTTGCCGACGGCACGCCCGACCTCTCCGAACACAGCCCTGCCTATGGTGTCGAGACTATTGCCCAGGCTCTGCTGAACATCTACCGCGAAGTGGTCGATGTGGAGGGTGGCATTGAGCCGAACCTGTACCAGGAGACACGCCGCATATTCAGCGAGGCGGTGGCCGATGGGTGGGTCAAAGCTTCAGACCGAGACGTGCCCACGCCCGACCAGGCTTTCCGCGATGCTTTTCTGCACTCTGCCGACGTGTTCTCTGCATTCCGAGTCCATCGGATGCAGCAGGACATAGCCGCTCAGATGATAGACAGCAATGGCAACGTGAAACCCTTCCGCAAGTTCGTCAAGGACGTATCTCCCTACATCGAGCACCGCAACCGCCAATGGCTCCAGACGGAATACAACACCGCCATCCTCCGAGCTCAGAATGCAGCTGAGTGGCAGCAGTTCATGGCAGAGAAGGATGTATTCCCCAACTTGGAGTGGATTCCTTCCACTTCGCCCAATCCTGGCGAGGACCACCGCGTCTTCTGGGGCACGGTACGTCCTGTCGATGACCCGTTCTGGGATGTGCACAAGCCTGGCGACCGATGGAACTGCAAGTGCGAGCTCCGTCAGTCGGAGAAGGCAGTCACTCCGGTACCTACGTCCCGCGCCAAGGCCCTCGACAACGCGGCTAAAGGTCTCGAGAGCAACCCTGCCAAGGACAAAGAAGTGTTCAGCGACAAACATCCATACTACCCCAAGAACTGTTCCGTCTGTCCCTTTGCCGGCAATAAGCTGATGGCGTTAGTGCATGACCTGGCTGGTGGCAAGGATTGTCACCACTGTAGGAGGGTAAATAAGGCGATAGAGACTGCTGACGATGCTATGCCATCTATGGTAATACATAACTCAAGGCCGTTTGTTACGATTGATTCAGACCGTAAGCAATTCCAGCGACAAAGAAAAGAGACAAACAAGGTTATAAAAACTATTCCAAACTGCAAATCTTTCGAGGGATTGCTCACAGGCAAAATATTCATCAACAAAGATTTTAGAGAAGCCCTGTTAACTCATTGCTACGATACAGACGAACTGAATGCTGTTGAACAGTCTTTAGATATCCTGCAAAAGCTTCATGATGGTAAACGATTGAAATTAGATCCAAACAACCACCTCTATGAAAAAAAATTAAAGCAAGGATGGAAGTACATGGTTCTCTATGAGATAATGATCAATGAGGAAATTTATGAATTCAAGACAGCAGTATTGGAATCTGGTGATGAATTCAAAGAATACTTTTACTCTTTCAAAAAACGAAAAGTCGATACTGATACTCAGGACGGACATCGCAAGTCCGGATCGACTAAGTAAAAGCATCGACTTTCATGGACAAAGATACATCATTTTTTCTTTCCTGGTTCAAAATGAGGCAAAAAAATGCCCATTTACCCCATTTTACCCCATTAACCCCATAAAACCCCATGACTCCAGAGCAATTCAAGCAACTTTTGCACACGCATAATGAGCAATTAAAGGAGGCCATTGGTCGCACATTGCCCAAGAAAATCGGCGTGAAGGCCGTACATTTCGCTCGTGACAACTTTCGGGCGGAGGGCTTCGTCGATGACCGTCTGGACAAATGGAAGCCAGCCAAGCGCAAATCTGACCCCAAAAATCCAGACCGCGCCTACGGCACGCTGCTCTCGCGTCGTGAGGTGCTCTACCGCTCGGTCAATCACCGCGAGCAACCAGGCATGACGACAGTCTATACCAACGTGCCATACGCCAAGGCGCACAACGAGGGCACCAACAACGCAGGACGCGGCCACAAGACGGTATTGCCCAAGCGTCAGTTCATCGGTCCCTCCAAGACCTTCGACGGCATAGCGATGAAGACCATCACGGACGAGTTGCGCCGCATTTTAACCACCGATTAAACACCTCTTAATATGCTTTCAAGTACATTTGCCCATATTATGCTCGACCTGCAAGACCGCATTGCCAAGCAGGTGCCAGCCATACGCATGATAGACCGCTATCTCGGTCAGGAACAGACAGCCGTCCGCCCAGCTCTCGACTATCCCGCCGTGCTCATCGACGTGGAGGACTGCGAGTATGAGGAGACTGGAAATGGCTGTCAGTTCGCCCGTGCCACATTCAGCATCCGCATCATGCACGCCAACTTCACCAAGTGCCTACAGAAGAGTCCCGGCAAGATCCGAGCGGAGTCGATGGAGGACTTCGAGCTGGAGCGCAGTGTGGTGAATGCCGTACATGGATGGGCACCGCTCATGGCGGACGATGACAAGGTGCTGCACCAGTACTGCGAGCCCTTCATCCGCACGGCCGACCGAAGCGAGAACCGCAACGACATAGGTCTGCGCATCCGCACCGTATTCTTCACCACCGCCTGGGAGGAGGAGATGACCCAATAAAGACAACACAGCCGGACATCCTGAGTAGGTTGCCCGGCTGTGCCGTATTGCATTGGTTATTCGTATTCGCCAAAATCTATGAGGAGTTGTCTCGGGTCTTCGCGTTCCGGCTCAGGCAGAGGGTCGTGCTGTTCGTCCAGGTAGCGGAAGAAGGTGCGCTCGCCGATGCCCAACTGTGGGAGTACCTTGTTGCGGTAAACCCACAGTTTGCAACGGTCTTGACGGCCCTCTTCGTAGTATTTTTGCACAATTTCACGGACAAACTGCGCTTTTTTCCTCGTAGATTTGAACATTCCAAAAAAAAGTTGTATCTTTGTGCCCGGTCATTGGCTCTTGCTTTCTTCGGAATGCGGGGGCTTTTTTATTTCTCGACCGACAGGCGTTGCACTGTCACTTTTCCCTCGATCGTCTTTCTTACTATGCGCTGCCCGCCACAGGTGGGGCAGACCTTGCCGTCTCTCTGGCCTGTGCCTTGGCAGTGTCGGCACACCTCCAGTCTGGTAGAGACGAAACTTGTTTCCTTGATGATGTCCATGGCATTCATTTTTCAATTTGCATTGGGCTTTCCCCTCCCCTCGGGGTCCTCGCAGCAGGAGGGTTGATAACCCTCCGCGAGAAGAAGGGGGAGGGGGTCGCTTCTTATACCTCCGTCACGCTCAGCGGGATGATCTTCCAGGCTCCGCTATCGTCGCGATATTCGGCACGGATATACTGCTTGGTCTCGGTAGGCTGGTAGCTTTCCTCGATGATGCGTACACCCTCGATAAAAGTCTCGTCGCCTGTCTCGTCGGCCATCTTGCGCAGTTGCAGCACGCGGCTTGCCTTGAGGGTGCCCTTCTGGTCGCGGCTCAAGAGGCGCAGCACTGCGTTGACCAATGCCCGCGAGTTCTCGTCCTTGGCCATGCTCTCTATATACTTCTTCACCATAGCGATGCCGTCCTCCACCGTGTCGCGGTAGGCATCGATGGTGTTGGTGCCCAACGTGAGGCGGGAGCGTCCGTCGGTGGTGGTGAAGGTGTGGCTGTGCTGTCCCGACTGGGTCATGCTCATCACGTCGGCCTTCATGGCCAGCACCTCGCGGAAGTTATTAAACACCGTCTGCTTCACGGCTTTGATCTGCTCGGACAATTCCATCAGTT
>JAIKWS010000103.1 GCA_024684515.1 Prevotella sp. | reverse complement strand
CCTTCAGGTCGCGGCTCACGCCGGCCTTGTCCAATATCTTTGCTGAACTACTTCGACCTATACCATAAATATAGGTCAATGCGATTTCGCCACGCTTGTTCTGGGGCAAATCTACTCCAACAATTCTTATTGCCATTTGTTTGTAAAAATGATAAAAATAAAAAGTTTAAACTCTTGAAATTGCTAAAAAGCATGCAAAGGTAAGGAAATAAACTGATATTCCCTTCCTTTGTTATGTTTATTTAACAATTTAACCCTGACGCATCTTGTACTTGGGGTTCTTTTTGTTAATTACGAACAGGCGACCCTTACGACGTACAATCTTGCAGTCTGGAGTACGCTTCTTCAGTGATGCTCTTGTCTTCATGTCTTTTCTGTTGTTTATTTGTATCGAAAAACAATTCTTCCTTTCGTCAGATCGTAGGGACTCATCTCTACCTTGACCTTATCTCCTGGCAGAATGCGTATATAGTGCATTCGCATCTTTCCGGAGATATGCGCAATAATCTGGACTCCGTTTTCCAGTTCTACTCGGAACATCGCATTCGAGAGACTCTCGATGATTGTTCCATCCTGCTCAATAGCGGATTGTTTTGCCATGCTTTACTCTTTGATGTTATTTTCTATTTCCTCAAACGTTGATAAAATTTCTGCCTCTCCTCGACGAATGGCTATCGTATGCTCGAAATGAGCAGCTGGTTTGCCATCACAAGTACATACAGACCAGCGGTCAGGCTTCAGGTAGATATCCCGCTTGCCCATAGTTATCATGGGTTCTATAGCGATACACATATTGGCCTTCAGCATCACTCCATTGCCACGTCGCCCATAGTTGGGCACCTGCGGATCTTCATGCATCTCACGGCCAATACCATGACCTGTCAGTTCACGTACTACACCATAACCAGCACGCTCACAATAGCTCTGCACAGCGTAGCTGATGTCGCCGAGATGTCTGCCTGCCACTGCCTGTTCTATACCTTTATATAGCGACTCCTTGGTAATCCTGAGTAGCGTCTTTACTTCCTCAGACACCTCACCCACACAGAATGTGTAGCATGAATCACCATTGAAACCATTCAGCAGCGTACCACAATCAACAGAGATTATATCTCCATCTTTCAGCACCTCTTCTCCTGGCACCCCATGGACAACGACATCATTCACCGAAGTACAAATACTAGCCGGGAATGGTCCGCCATAGGGATTGGGAAAGCCCTTAAACGTAGGAACTGCTCCATGGTCACGAATGAACTCATCAGCAATTTTGTCCAACGTTAGGGTTGTCACCCCAGGCTTGATATGTTTCGCCAATTCGCCAAGCGTTTTACCAACTAGTTGGTTCGCTTGGCGCATTAGCTCAATTTCATCTTCAGTCTTCAGAAATATCTTCATCAACCTTAGTAAGCAGTTACTCCACCACGGCCACGAACACGTCCTGAATTAAGCAATCCGTCATAATGACGCATCAGCAGGTGACTCTCAATCTGCTGTAGCGTATCAAGCACCACACCGACAAGAATCAGCAACGACGTACCACCGAAGAACTGCGAGAACTCATCCTGCACATCCAGCAGGCTTGCGAAAGCCGGCATGATGGCAATAAACGCGATGAACAGAGAACCTGGCAATGTTATACGCGACATAATCGTGTCGATATAGTCGGCAGTATCCTTACCGGGCTTCACACCAGGAATAAAGCCATTATTACGCTTCATATCCTCGGCCATCTGAGTAGGATTCAGAGTGATAGCCGTGTAGAAATAAGTAAATGCAATAATCAGCAGTGCAAAGATCACATTGTACAGCCAGCTGTGGTGATCCATCATCGAACGCATGAACCAGCTTGCATTCTGAGGATCAGAATAGCGAACCAGGGCAAGCGGGATGAACATCAGTGCCTGAGCAAAGATGATTGGCATCACATTAGCGGCAAAAAGCTTCAAAGGAATGTACTGACGGGCACCACCATACTGTTTGTTGCCGACGACTCGCTTTGCATACTGTACAGGAATCTTGCGAACACCCTGCACAAGCACTATAGCAGCACATACCACAGCATAAAGGATAATAATCTCGATGAGGAACATCACCAGACCACCACCAGTAGCAGCTGCGAAACGTGAACCTACTTCCTGTGCAAAGGCCTCAGGCAGACGTGCAATAATACCAATCATAATGATCAGCGACACACCATTGCCAATTCCCTTGTCCGTGATACGCTCTCCCAACCAGAGGATAAACATACTGCCAGCAGCAAGTATGACAGAGGCTATAATAAGATACATTCCCCATTTCACTCCTGGATCGAAAGCAGCGCCAATCTGCATCTTAAGATTCACTAGATAGCTCGGTGCCTGGAACAACAGGATACCCACTGTCAGGTACCGAGTATACATGCTAATCTTTTTGCGTCCACTCTCACCCTCACGCTGCATCTTCTGGAAATAAGGTACGGCAACGGCGAGGAGCTGCATGACGATAGAAGCTGAGATGTAAGGCATGATTCCCAATGCAAAGATAGAGGCATTGGAAAATGCACCACCCGAGAACATGTCGAGAAGTGACATCAGTCCGTTTGCTGTCTGCTTACGTAGGTCATCCAACTGGTTATAGCTAATACCAGGTAGCAATACTTTTGAACCAAAACGGTAGATAGCCACAAACAGGATTGTGATGAGGATACGTTGGCGCAAATCCTCAATCTTCCAAATGTTCTTTAGGGTGTCTATAAACTTCTTCATCTTCTTAGAGTTAGATTATTGTTGCGTTACCACCAGCTGCTTTAATAGCCTCCTCTGCCTTCTTAGAGAAAGCATTGGCCACTACGTCAACTTTTGCCTTCAACTCTCCGTTAGCCAGAATCTTGACCTGCTCTTTGCCATTGGTCAAACCAGCAGCCTTCAGTTCTTCTATGCCAATCTTTGCATAGCCCTTAGACTCTGCAAGTTTCTGAAGCGTTGACAAATTGACAGCAAAATACTCTTTGTGGTTGATATTCTTGAAACCAGACTTTGGCAGACGACGCTGCAGAGGCATCTGACCGCCCTCAAAGCCAATCTTTTTCTTATAACCAGAGCGAGCCTTGGCACCCTTATGACCACGGGTAGATGTGCCACCCAGTCCCGAACCGGAACCGCGACCTATCCTGCGACGTGAATGTGTAGAGCCCTCTGCAGGTTTCAAATTACTTAGTTTCATAACTCGTTTTCGTTTTAATGTTATTACTGTTTAGTCGATAACGTTTACCAGATGATGAACCTTGCGGATCATACCACGGATAGCGGGACAATCTTCCTTCTCCACGACCTGATCAATTTTGTGAAGGCCGAGGGCTTCGAGGGTTCGCTTCTGGTCAACGGGATAACCGATCTTACTCTTAATCTGCTTAATCTTAATTGTTGCCATTGTTATTACCTCCTATTATCCTCTAAATACTTTTTCCATACTGACACCACGTGTTCCAGCAACCATATAGGCATCGCGCATGCTGCTGAGTGCCTCGATGGTAGCCTTCACCAGGTTGTGAGGGTTAGAAGAGCCCTTCGACTTTGCCAGCACATCCTTGACACCTGCACTCTCGAGCACAGCGCGCATAGCGCCACCAGCCACAAGGCCAGTACCAGCAGCAGCGGGCTTCAGGAATACCTGTGCACCGCCAAAGCGTGCCTCCATCTCGTGGGGGATGGTGCCTTTCAACACAGGCACCTTTACAAGGTTCTTCTTTGCAGACTCTACGCCTTTAGCGATAGCAGCCTGTACTTCGCCTGCCTTTCCAAGTCCCCAGCCGATGATGCCATTGCCATCACCCACCACGACGATTGCTGCAAACGTAAAAGTACGACCACCCTTGGTAACTTTAGTCACACGGTTGATGGCAACCAGTCTGTCTTTCAGTTCTACGTCACTATTTACTTTAACTCTGTTCATTGCCATAATCGTTTAGAAATTAAGTCCACCTTTACGAGCTGCATCAGCGAGCGACTTCACACGTCCGTGATACAGATAACCATTGCGGTCGAATACCACTGACTTCACACCAGCCTCCAGGGCCTTTGCTGCAATGAGTTCGCCTACCTTCTCTGCCTGCTGAATCTTGGGCATGGCCTCCAGGCCAAGCGACGAGGCAGCAAGAAGAGTCTTGCCTTCGAGGTCATTTATTACTTGGACATAAATCTGCTTGTTTGAGCGGAACACACTCATACGTGGACGCTCTGCAGTTCCAAATACGTTCTTGCGAATTCTGTATTTAATCTTAATTCGTCTTTCTACTTTCTTTGTCGTCATAATCGTAAATCATTTAAAGTTACTTAGCTGAAGCTGACTTACCCGACTTACGGCGGATAACTTCACCCTTAAACAAGATACCCTTTCCTTTATAAGGCTCAGGCTTGCGGAAAGAACGAATTTTAGCGCAAATAAGACCGAGCAGCTGCTTGTCGGCACTCTCAAGGATGAGCTGGGGGTTCTGGTTACGCTCCGACTTTGTCTCCACCTTCACCTCTTGTGGAAGCTGAATGAAGATAGGATGAGTATAACCCAGAGCGAACTCGATGAGGTTACCCTGATTGGACACGCGATAGCCCACGCCAACGAGTTCCAGTTCCTTCTTATAGCCTTCGCTAACACCTACCACCATGTTGTGTACCAAAGCGCGATACAAACCGTGGAAAGCCTGCTTCTGCTTCAGATTTACAGGACTGTTCTCATTGATCTCAAACGACACGTGACCATCCTCGATCTTAACATTGATTGACTTGTCTACTTTCTGAGAAAGTTCGCCCTTGGGGCCTTTCACCGTAACGACACCGTCCTTATCCTGGGCGACAGTGACGCCGGCAGGAATACTAATTGGCAATTTTCCTATTCTTGACATATTTCAATCTCCCAATTAATAGACGTAGCAAAGTACCTCGCCACCAATCTTCTGCTGTGAGGCCTCTTTGTCTGTCATTACACCTTTGGACGTGGATAAGATAGCAATACCCAGTCCATTAATTACTCTCGGCATGTCTTTGTAGCCAGTGTACTGGCGAAGACCTGGTGTGGAGACGCGCTTCAAATACTTGATGGCATTCTCCTTTGTTACAGGGTCGTATTTCAGAGCCACCTTGATAGTGCCCTGAGGACCATCCTCGATGAACTTGTAGTTCAGGATGTAACCCTTCTCGAAGAGGATCTTGGTAATTTCCTTCTTCAAGTTTGAAGCTGGAACTTCAACCACACGGTGATGAGCCATGATGGCGTTTCTCAACCTCGTCAGAAAATCTGCTATTGGATCTGTCATAAAAATGATTGTTTAATTAATCGGGACTCCCCCGACAATATTAAAAGTATTACTTTTCCCTTACCAGCTGGCCTTCTTCACGCCAGGAATCAGACCATTAGAAGCCATCTCGCGGAACTGGATACGCGACAGACCGAACTGGCGCATATATCCCTTGGGACGTCCAGTGATCTTGCAGCGGTTGTGCAGACGGATAGGATTGGCGTTGCGCGGAATGCTCTGCAGCTTGCGAGCAGCCTCATAGGCAGCCATAGCGCCCTCTTCCGTGCTCACGTCAGCAGTTGCAATGATTTTCTTCAGTGCCGCACGCTTCTCAGCATAGCGGGCACACATCTTAGCGCGCTTGACCTCACGGGCCTTCATTGATTCTTTTGCCATATTTCTTAGTCGTTTTTAGCGTTCTTGAAAGGGAGGCCGAATGCCTTGAGCAGGGCAAAGCCTTCCTCGTCGGTCTTGGCCGTTGTAACGAAGGTGATGTTCATACCCTGAATACGATCGACAGCGTCGATATTGATCTCAGGGAAGATGATCTGCTCCTGAATACCGAGTGTATAGTTTCCACGTCCGTCAAACTTGCTCTCAATACCCTTGAAGTCACGGATACGGGGCAGTGCGATACGAACGAGTTTCTCAAGGAATTCGTACATGCGCTCGCGACGCAGTGTCACCATCACGCCGATAGGCATCTTCTTACGCAACTTGAAGTTGGCGATATCCTTCTTCGAATAGGTAGCAACAGCCTTCTGGCCGCAGATAGCCGTAATCTCGTTGATGGCCACTTCGATGATTTTCTTATCCTGCGTGGCATCGCCCAGTCCCTGATTGACCACAATCTTCTTCAGAACGGGTATCTGCATGGCAGAAGTGTAGTTGAACTGCTTCTTCAGTGCCGGTGCTATCTGCTCGGCATAGGTCTTCTTAAGTTGTGCTGTATTCATTACTTTATCTCCTCCCCAGACTTTTTAGCCACACGAATAACGTTCTTGCCGTCGTGCTTGATAGAAACACGGGTAGGCTTACCGCTCTTCGGGTCAATCAAACTTATATTAGAGATATGGATGGGAGCCTCGATTTTCTCAAAGCCACCCTGAGGATTCTTGGCACTGGGCTTCGTGCTCTTCGTGACGACATTGATGCCTTCAACGATAGCCTTCTGCTCCTTTACCAAGACCTTCAGCACCTTTCCAGTCTTGCCCTTGTCCTCTCCGGCCAGAACAATAACTGTGTCGTTTTTCTTGATATGTAACTTGCTCATTACTTCTTATTACTTTAAATGTTAAAGAACCTCAGGTGCCAAAGAAACGACCTTCATGTTTACTGCACGCAACTCACGAGCCACGGGGCCGAAGATACGGCTTCCACGCAGTTCGCCAGCATTGTTCAGGAGCACGCAAGCATTGTCGTCAAAGCGGATGTACGAGCCATCAGCACGGCGGATCTCTTTCTTGGTGCGAACAATCAGAGCCTTCGACACTGTACCTTTTTTCACGTCGCTCGTAGGAATGGCGTTTTTGATGGCAACGACAATGACGTCGCCAACACTGGCATAACGGCGGCGGGTGCCACCCAGCACACGAATGCAAAGAGCCTCGCGAGCACCGCTGTTATCAGCTACTGTAAGTCTTGATTCTGTCTGTATCATAATTACTTAGCTTTTTCTACGATTTGTACTAATCTCCAGCGCTTTGTCTTTGACAGAGGGCGGGTTTCCATAATGAGCACGGTGTCACCGACATTGCACTCATTCTTCTCGTCATGTGCATGGTACTTCTTCGTCTTCTGGACGAACTTACCATAAATAGGGTGCTTCTCCTTGAACTTAGCGGCAATAACAATGGTTTTATCCATTTTGTTGCTGATCACGACACCCTGTCTTGTCTTTCTTAAATTTCTTGTTTCCATCTGGACCATTGTTATTTGTTAAGTTCTCTCTGGCGCAGCACGGTTTTCATGCGTGCGATGTCACGACGTGCAGCCTTGATCAGTGATGGGTTCTCCAGTGGGGTGACGTTGTGGTTGAACTTCATCTGGTTGTACTTGGCAACCGACTCCTCGATACGCTCGGCCAGGTCTTTGGTCTCGAGCTCCATAATTTCCTTCGTCTTCATACTAATCAGGCATTTTTATCGTAGTCACGTCTTACAACAAACTTAGTCTTCACGGGCAGCTTCTGTGCACCAAGGCGCAAGGCCTCTTTAGCCACATCGAAGGGTACGCCCTCGACCTCAAACAGGATACGGCCTGGAGTGACAGGAGCCACCCATCCGGCGGGATCACCCTTACCTTTACCCATTCGCACGTCAGCAGGCTTGCGAGTGATGGGTTTGTCAGGGAAGATTCGGATCCACACCTGGCCTTCACGATTCATATAACGGTTGATGGCAACACGTGCTGCCTCAATCTGCCGGCTGTCAATCCACATAGCATCCATGGTCTTGATGCCAAATGATCCGAAAGCCAGTGTCGTTCCCCTGTGGGCGTTGCCTTTGTTGCCACGTCCATCCTGGGGTCTTCTATATCTTACTCTCTTAGGCTGTAACATGATAGCTTCTCTTTCTTTTAACGGTTATTTCTTTTCTTGTCGCCACGGAATTTACGGCCGTCTCTGTTACCACCATTTCCGCGTGGTCCCTGCTTCTCCTGCGAGAAGTTAGGTGCCAGGTCCACTTTTCCGTAGACTTCTCCGCGACAAATCCACACCTTAATGCCCAGTAGTCCAACTTTAGTCAGGGCTTCTGCCTGGCAGAAATCGATGTCAGCACGGAAGGTGTGTAAAGGCGTACGACCTTCCTTCAGCATCTCGCTGCGAGCGATTTCAGCTCCATTCAGACGTCCAGAGATCTGGACTTTGATACCCTCTGCGCCAGCACGCATCGTGTTGGCAATAGCCTGCTTGATGGCACGGCGATAAGCAATCTTGCCCTCGATCTGGCGAGCGATATCGTAGGCAACGATTGTAGCGTCGAGTTCCGGACGCTTCACTTCATAGATATTAATCTGAATCTCCTTGTCGAAGAGCTTCTTCAGCTCGTCCTTCAGATTATCCACTTCCTGTCCACTCTTACCAATGACGATGCCCGGACGAGCAGTGCAGATGGTGATGGTGACCAGCTTCAATGTGCGTTCGATGACAATCTTCGACACCTTAGCCTTTGCCAGGCGCTCGTTGAGATACTTGCGGATTTTCTGATCCTCAACCAAGTTGTCTCCGAAGTCCTTGCCTCCAAACCAATTTGAATCCCAACCACGGACAATACCCAGACGGTTGCTAATCGGATTTACTTTCTGTCCCATTCTGATTATTCTTTTACGTCATTAGTTTTAGCGTCGACAAACAGTGTCACGTGGTTAGAGCGCTTGCGTATGCGGTATCCACGTCCCTGAGGTGCCGGTCTCATTCGTTTCAGTGTAGCACCCTCGTCAACGAATACTCGGGTGATGAACAGCTCGCCGGCCTCAGCCTTGCGATCATTCTTCTGTTCCCAGTTGGCAATGGCCGAGCGGAGAAGTTTCTCCACGTCAGCAGCAGCAGCCTTCTTCGAGAAGTGAAGCACGCCAAGAGCGCGGTTCACCTCCATGCCGCGGACCATGTCTACGACATAGCGCATCTTGCGTGGTGAAGAAGGGCAGCCTTTCAGCTTTGCAAAATACTGTGTCTTAAGAGCTGCTTTTCTCTCTTCAGCCTTAATATGTTTTCTTGCTCCCATTGTTAATTTTCAATTTTCTGATTTCAATTTTCAATTTCCCTGGGAATTACTTCTTATTTCCGGCGTGACCTCCGAAGCGACGGGTGGGTGCGAACTCACCAAGCTTGTGTCCAACCATGTTTTCAGTAATGTAAACAGGGATAAATTTGTTACCGTTATGAACTGCAACAGTGTGTCCCACGAAGTCTGGTGAGATCATTGATGCCCTGGCCCAAGTCTTCACGACTGTTTTCTTACCGCTCTCATTCATGGCGAGAACTTTCTTCTCGAGAGAGACGTTGATGTACGGACCTTTCTTTAATGAACGACTCATAATTTAGCGCTTGTTTTCTTGATTACTTCTTGTTAGCTCTTTCAATGATATACTTGTTTGAAAGCTTCTTCGGTGCACGAGTCTTCAGACCCTTAGCGTACAGACCGTTACGTGAGCGTGGGTGTCCACCACTCTGACGGCCTTCACCACCACCCATCGGGTGATCATGCGGGTTCATCACGACGCCACGGTTGTGGGGACGGCGGCCGAGCCAGCGCGAGCGGCCAGCCTTACCAGACTGTTCCAGAGCGTGGTCGGAATTGCCGACTGCACCTACAGTAGCCTTACAAGCAGAGAGCACCTTGCGTGTCTCTCCCGAGGGGAGCTTGATCACGCAATAGTCTCCTTCACGAGAAGTGAGCTGTGCAAAATTACCAGCCGAACGAACGAGCAGGGCACCCTGTCCAGGACGGAGTTCAATGTTGTGAATCACCGTACCCACGGGAATGTTTGCCAGAGGGAGTGCATTGCCAATCTCAGGTGCTGCCTCGGCTCCTGACAACAGTGTGGTGCCCACCTGCAGCCCATTGGGAGCAATAATGTAGCGTTTTTCACCATCTGCGTAGAAAAGCAATGCGATACGTGCCGAACGGTTCGGATCGTACTCGATTGTCTTTACTACAGCAGGTACACCATCTTTCTCTCGCTTGAAGTCTATCAGACGATACTTCCTCTTGTGGCCGCCGCCCATGTAGCGAACGGTCATCTTACCGGTGTTGTTTCGACCACCGGTAGAACGCTTACCGTAAACGAGAGACTTTTCTGGCACGGATGCAGTAATATCCTCGAACGTGCCAATAATTTTGTGCCTTTGGCCCGGTGTTACGGGCTTTAATTTACGTACTGCCATTTCTATTATTCAATATTGCTGTAAAAATCAATTTCTTCACCCTCCTTAAGAGTGACAATAGCCTTCTTGAAGGCATTCTTCTGTCCCTTCACGAGACCAGCCTTCGTATAGCGCCTACTGCGCTTACCAGCGTAGCGCAAGGTGTTGACGCTTTCAACCGTGACGTTATAGAGAGCTTCGACTTCCTTCTGGATCTCAATCTTGTTAGCCTCAGGACGCACGATGAAACCATACACATTGGGACGCTTCTCCGTGACGTTGGTCATCTTCTCAGTGACCAGTGGTTTAATGATAAATGCCATATCTAATTCTATCCTTTTACTTGTTTAAGACTGCGTCGATTGACTCTAACGACTTTTCCGTGATGACGAGCACGTCAGCGTTCAAAACTTTATACGTATTGACCTTCTCTGCCTCTATCACCTCGGTACCCTGCAGGTTACGAGCCGACAAATATACATTTTTATTTGCATTTGGCAAAACGAGAAGAAGTTTCTTACCGTCGACTTTAAGATTTTTTGCAATCTTTATGAATTCTTTAGTCTTCGGAGCCTCGAAAGTGAAGTCCTCAACCACTACCACAGCATTTTCCTGTGCCTTGTAGGTCAGGGCCGACTTACGAGCAAGAATCTTTACTTTCTTGTTCAACTTGAAACCGTAGTCGCGGGGCTGTGGGCCAAACACGCGGGCACCACCACGCAGCAGCGGGGAGTTAATGTCGCCATGACGTGCGCCGCCACCACCTTTCTGCCGTCCGAGCTTGCGGGTAGAACCGCTGATCTCGCTACGCTCCTTGGTCTTGGCATTGCCGTGACGCTGGTTTGCCATATACTGCTTCACGTCGAGATAAACGACGTGGTCATTAGGCTCAATCCCGAAGATAGCCTCGTTCAGGGTCACCTTTCTTCCGGTCTCCTGACCATTGATGTTCAATACACTAACTTCCATTTTCTTACTTCTTGATTAAGAGGGTTGAACCATTGCATCCGGCCACGCTGCCCTTCACGAGGAGCAGGTTGTGCTCGGGTATCACCTTTAACACTTTCAGGTTCTGCGTGGTCACGCGGTCACCGCCCATGCGGCCACCCATGCGCATTCCCTTGAAAACCTTGGCGGGGTAAGAGCAGGCACCGATAGAACCCGGCTTACGCAGACGGTCATCCTGACCGTGAGTGCTCTGGCCTACGCCACCGAAACCATGGCGCTTCACAACACCCTGGAATCCTTTACCCTTCGAAGTGCCTACAACGTCTACGAACTCTGCGTTTGCAAAAAGCTCTACGGTAATCGTGTCACCCAGATTGTAGTCTTCATCGAACTTGAACTCGGCCAAGTGGGCCTTTGGCGTTGTACCAGCCTTCTTGAACACACCCATCATTGGCTTGGTGGTGTTCTTTTCCTTTGCTTCGCCAAAACCAAGCTGGACAGCCTTATAGCCATCCTTCTCAACAGTCTTGACCTGTGTCACAACGCAAGGACCAGCTTCGATTACAGTGCACGGTACATTCTTACCGTCGGCACTGAAAACGGAAGTCATTCCGATTTTCTTTCCTAATAATCCTGGCATTTCAGTTTTAATTGTTTAATAATTAATTGTATAATGTTGATTCTCCTTTTAAGCGTCATCTTGCTTTCAAATACCCATAAACACACTTAAAAAAGAGAATCAGTCTATTCCCATTTTCAGGAGCTAAACCGTTCTATTTCAGCGTATTGATAGCATTTAGCCAGCGCAATAACTACTTTAGCGGCTGCAAAGTTACGAATTTTCTCCCATTCCTGCAAACTTTTTTAAGACTTTTTTATCTTTCAGCGGCAATTTTCCGCAGACCATCATCATTCTACGACAAAGAGCAAGGATTTGGATTCCTCTAGTTAGAGAAATATTTTTCCCAGGTTAGGGAATAATTTTTTCCCAGTTAGGGAATATTATTTTCCTAGTTAGGGAGATATTTTTTCCTAGTTAGGGAGATAGGTTATCCTTTGAAAGGAAATGGCTCTGTTCTTCGTTTATACATGTCCGAAGTAATACTGTCCCCGCTTGCGTGTTATCTTCCCATAATTGATGGCATGAACTGGGCAATGGTGATAGCAGCTCAGGCAGCATGTACAGCTACCGTCATGTTTCCACTGAGGAAGATTGTCGAACAAGACATCGCCAACAGGACATTCTTCTGCACAACGACCGCAGTGGATACAAACATCGCTGTCAACAGTGAACTTCTTGTTTGTAATCATAAAACGGTTAAAGTAGGCACCAATGACATGACTGAGCGTCCATGGTGCCACTCCCTGCTTCAGCTGTCTGTAGCCACTCTGTCTGCTGACAACGACCTTGATAAAAGCATCCAGGTCCTGACGGGCTTGTTCTGTCTTCTCTCTTTCACGTTCTGGCTTGTCAGTGTACATGAACGGTAGACAAACATAGCTCTCTGGCATAGTGAGTGACTGAACACTCTGCAAGTCGATGCCTTTCCGCGACAGTTCCATTGCCAGTATCTTCATGGCCAGTCCCGTACTGTCACCGCATGTGCACAGTGCATAGGCATAATGTCCTGCAGCCCCTGTGATGTTCATCCGATGAATAAACTCACGGACGATGTGCGGTGGCTGCCATCCATGAACGGGGAAACAGAAGCCTATACACTCATCTTCTGCCAACGCATAGTCACATGCCGAGTTCAGTTCGTCAGGGATGAACAACAGTTTCTCACTAGTCGCTGCAGCCAGCTGTTCAGCAGCCCAACGAGTATTGCCTGTACCAGAGAAATAGAAAACCATAGTGCAAAGGTAAGGATTTTTTTGGAATCGGAGGATTGTCTCAAGTCTTTTTTATGATCATAACAATATCTGCGTTGTCAACAATCAGAAGTTCCAGGAAAGACCTGTCCTGAACTCATAACTGCTCTTATGGCTCTTGGGATAATACTTGTAGTGGGTGTTGCGTGAGAACCATGCAGCACCCAGGGCGACGTCAAGATGCCGTGAAAGACGAGCCTGCAGCTGCATATCCAACTTGAGCAGACGGGCATGACTGCGATCACCAAGCACATTGAGGTTTCCTGACTCCATTCCCCTCACCTCATCAGGCTCATATCCTCGCCAAGTATAGAGATGCAGATAATACGCATCGAACTGCAGACGGAGCAAATCATCCCATTCAACACGTGTCATCGACGAAGCACCAAAGCCACTGCCCATATTATACTGACGCTCACGGCAATGATAGTAGTCACTCTCAGCAGAGCCCAAGATTACACCACGGGCAAAAAGACGTTGTTCTAATGCAAGACGGGACGACAGTTGTCGACATTTCACCACGAGTCCAGGTCCAAGCGAAGCACTCTCACCAAAAGGGAACGGACCTCGTATCGAA
Source organism: Prevotella sp. (assembly GCA_024684515.1). Classification (GTDB taxonomy): domain Bacteria; phylum Bacteroidota; class Bacteroidia; order Bacteroidales; family Bacteroidaceae; genus Prevotella. The sequence goes on along the minus strand of JAIKWS010000103.1, from coordinate 31,228 downwards.
TCTCCCAGACGTGTATCCTCGTACGTAAAGTACTGATAAAGACCCAGTTCGCCACTTGCCATCCCATTCATGAACATTGGTGTGCTACAGATACGAGCCATCACGTTAAAACGTGGGATGACAGGCTGTCCACCACCAAGGGCCATGGCTGCATCAAGAGCCAGGAAGTCGTATGGACAAGTGTGCCCTTCACCATCAGCAGTCTCGCCATACTCAGTAGAGATAGCAACTATCGGATGATGGCAACCATGTGACTCTCCATCAGAAGCCACGACATAGCGGTCACTCAATGTCAGACTGTTCTTAGAGTCCATTGGCATTTCTTCATCACGATGAGAAGAAGCATTCCTCCTTACCTTCCACATGCTTCCATCCAAGAGACGTTGTAGTCCCTGAAACGGATTAAGGAACATCGCTGTTGCCTCTCTTGCTATGCGTCGTCCCCCCGTATCACTATCGTCAAGGACATGCTTAGCCAGACGATAGGAGCCCTCGCCAAACATGGTTCCCGCAATGGTCGTGGTAATCATGTCATTGATAGACGGCTGCTCTGTCTCACCAAAATATTCCCAGATCAAGGAACCTATCGCAGAAAAAGGTACGGACTGTACAAAACTGAAGCCACTGCTTCTGGCAGCATTGAAAGAGAGACCGCCAATGTAGGAATGTCCCAACTGGTTGACAAAGAACTTGTTATTATCCCAAGCCAGGCCAGACTTGAGATTACGCTTAATAGAATGCATGCTGACATCCGAGCAGTCATCATCCGCCCCCAATCGACCAATAAGATGGATGGTGCCGTTGGCCAGGAGGAGATTCCCCACTGCTAGCGTCAGAGAAGGCTTCTCACGCATTTCCAATAGCGGACGATTACTCAGAGATTGAAGAGCAATCGTGTCTCCCTCAGAATACAACTGAGAGGACTGCCCAGAAGCAATCAAAGCTCCTGCTATAAACATCACAATAATGAAGAACTTTTTCCGCATTGGATAAGACAAAACATTCTTGAAGTGCAAATATATTAATAATGTAAGAAAATGACGTTTGTCGTTCGTTAAAAATAATTAAAGAGATGGTAGAATGTCTGCGACGAGTACTGTCTTTTCGTTTTTTCGACTTATTTTTGCAGTAATATAAGCAAGAATATGAAACTGACAGCCCTCCTACTAATCCCCCTGTTGCTGCTTACCTCAGCATGCGAAAGCGACGAAGAACGCCTTGAACCACAACCCTACCAGACACTCGTCAACATACAGTCTACCACCTCCATCACCTTTGATGAGGCACTGCAGCGGCTGATGGAACAGAGACATATTAGCGACGAACAGATGGCCCCTTACAGGCACGAGGTGAATATGGCAGCCTTGCGCTCCCGCAAATACAATGCCCATGTTATCACTTACCACACCACCGATCCCAATGGCAAACCCGTTATAGCCTCTGGCGTAGTCTATTATCCCAAGTCAGGAAAGCCACGTGGCGTCATCGAGGCCATCTCTTTCAACAAGAACAAGTTCGATTGTCCTTCAAAGGAGCTTGCCAACATCTCCCTGATGCAAGGCATGGCTGGTTTCATCATCATCGTATCGGACTTGATAGGTTGCGGTGCCACCGACAACATGTGTTTAGCCTATTTCTATCATGACAATGCTGCGAAGGTGAGTGCAGACCTACGCATGGCGGCAACAGAACTGATACGCAACACCTATGGACGGTCTATGCCATCTTGGACACTTATCACAGGCCATTCACTGGGAGCATCAGAAGCCTGGGCACTGGCTCGCTACTATCACATGCACCCTGAGCTGGGAGTGAATGTCGACCAAGTCTGGATAGGAGGTGGGCCCTACCGTCCCATCGATATTTTCGACTACCAGCTGAGACTGGGCTATTCCGACTATGTGTTCATTCCCAACGCCATCTATTCCACCAACCACTACGACAATCTAGCACTAGACCTGCACGATGTATTCTGTGGAGAGCTCAGCAACCACTACGAGGAGTGGTGTACTGGTATGCTGAAACAGGAGGAGCTAGTAAGGCTGCTGGGGAAGGATATAAGCCAATACCTGAATCTCGACTTCTTCAGAGACGACAATGCAGACTATCAAAGACTGCGTACCAGCATTGAACGATTCTCCATTCCCAACGACTGGAAGCCTGCATGCGAGGTACATATCTATCATTCTCGTAACGACACCTACGTTCCTGTTGCAGGTGCCGACCTACTGGCCGACTATCTGCTTTCAGTAGGTGCAAACGTAGACTATGTGAAGACTGATTCCACCCACTTGGACAACGGCATCAAGATGGCCATCGACCTGGTGAAACTATTGTACAAATAGGCAGACGCTATACCCTTCCTCCCTCATTCTGTGCTCAGTAGCGTCTCTTTGTCAAAGACAAGCGTATCAGGACGCGAGATATTCGCTGCCACGAAGATGCCCAGGCCGTCACCACGAATATTGGTCAGAGGATTCGTTGTCGTGCGGTCGCTAGCTTCCAAAGACTGGAAATAGCGCCAGCAGTCTCTGTCGATCGTCATCAGCTCCATCCTGAGGGTGTCGCCATCCATCAACGGTGTTTTACCATCATCGTCAACGCCCTCGTCCATCTCGCTTTCTGAAGAGCAGATGATATCATATTCAAAATGTCCATTGACACTGCTGCGACCTGAATGGGGAGCCCAGCGAAACAGCTCCTTGCCACGCAACAGTTTGCAAAGATAATAGTTACGACCACCAGGAACGGGGTCCTGACCCTTGACACATACAAAGAACAGTTTCATCTGGTGAAGAATGTCTACCCATCGGAAGAAGATGGTATCGACAGGAGCAGGAGGCGGCATAGTGGCAGTGGCCTCATAGTGCCGTCCGTCCACGATAGCCCGCATCTGGTAGGTATGGCCTGTTGACCCCACAAGCCCTGAGGCTGACAGATAAGACTGTTGCTGCTCATCGTAATACAACTGCTCCTCGCTGCCATCGTCAGAAGCCAGCCACACCTGTGCGTTGCTGACAAAGTGGTTTTTGGTAGAATCTGCCATAGGACGCGAACGGCTTATGCGCACAAAGGTGCCCTCATTACTTATCTGTCCGTCGAAAACGACCTTAGACTCGGCCTGCGGATAGTCGATTTCAATCTCTCGCTCACAAGAGATGAGCACTACGACGGCCAGAGTTGCCAGTATGATGAAATGTAGAACGTTTCTCTGCATATATGCTTGGTGTTTACTCAGTATTTGTAGGTGAAAGAGACAGTAGGCACGATGCCGAACAGGCTGGTGACCACGGCTTTCGTGCCCGAAGGCTTGCTATCGTCATCCTTGAAAGTGATAAAGAAGGGATTGTAACGGCAATAGGCATTAAAGAGCCCAAAGGTCCAGACGCGTGTGGCTTTTCCCTTTGTCGTTGTGTGGGCCACACTCAGGTCAAGGCGGTGAAAGTCGGGTGCCCGATTCTGGTTTCTGTCACCAAAGTAGTAGCGGGTCTCGCCATTGATCTCATACTTCCCAGAGGGAGCCGTCATAGCCTGGCCTGTAGTATAGCGCCATGTAGAGGAAAACATCCAGCTAGGTGACAGCTTCGACATGAGAACGACGACAAAGTCATGACGACGGTCGTTAGGTGCCGTATACCAATCTCCGTTCTGGATGCCGTCAATCTGGTTTTGCACCCACGACAGTGTATAGGCCACCCAGCCTGTCGTCCTGCCTTTGTTCTTGTGAGCGGCAAATTCCAGCCCATAGGCTCTTCCCCGTCCTCCAACAATCAGGCGTTCCAGTTCTATCTCCGAATTGAACGTCATCCCCTCTCGGAAGTCATACACGTTTTTCAGCCTCTTCCAGTAGCCATCGGTAGAGAAGTCCCAGCTACCATCTTCTGCCATCACGGAAAAGCCTGCAGCGACCTGATCGGAAATCAGGGGTTTGACATAGTTGCTTGTCATGGCAAGCCTGTCTATTGGCAGTGACATCGAACTGTTGCGGATAGGCTGTACCATTTGGGCAAGACGACTATATCCGGCTTTAAACGATACCTGTGAACTCATTTTCCACAGCACACTCAACCTTGGCTGCAGGCATGTATAGGTCTTTACGATTGAACCTTTCTTGAACTGCAATGTATCTTGAATATCACCATTTTCAGAGAAAGTGTAGTACGGCTTGCCCCCTAATGCTGATATCCACTCACAGCGCAAGCCTGCAGACAGTTGCAGCCTGTCATTGAAAAACGACATGTCGTCAGAGGCCCACAGCGAAGCAAACCAGCCTTCACGCTTTTCACATTCCCTAGTGTTAATAATTCGCCACGATGCCGACTTCACCCCAATCAGCGTCGACTCGCCTCCGACATTGATGGAGTGCATCTTATTGGGTGTCCAGGTCTGGTGATGGCGCAAGGTGAGCTGGCGGTTGAATCCCTCCATGCTCAGGTTAAAGCTATAGACATCCATGCCTTGGTCTGTACCATAATTGCTTGCCACGAGCTGAGTGTGCATATAGCGTCGGGGGCTTGCCGTATGAAGCCATCCCAGCGAGCCAATGGTATTACTCCAGCTCATATTGATCAGCTTCTCCACTTTCATGCCATCATGTCCACGGAAGAACGTGAAGTAAAGCTGGTCATCAGGACTGAGTTTAAAGTTGAGCCTGACATTGGCATCGTAAAAGTTCAGTGAATTATCGCTGTATTTACCAGAGGCTTTGATAAACAGGTCAAGGTAGGAAGTACGTCCCGCCACAAGATACGAACCGTTTTTACCCATAGGACCGTCAGCTTCTATCTTGGCAGAGAGCAAGCCTAAGGTTGTTGAGAAATGATGGTGCTCTGGGTCTCCCGCCCGCGTGTTCATCGTCAGCACAGACGAAGTGCCACCGCCATAGCGTGCTGACATGAGTCCCTTGAAAAGTTCCACACTCCCTATGGCATCGTCGTTGAACGAAGAGAAGAGGCCCATCAGGTGTCCCACGTTATAGACTGAAGCGCCATCGAGCAAGATATGATTCTGGGCTGATGTGCCGCCACGCACCTGATAGCCTCCCAGACCGTCACCCTCACCTTTCACGCCTGGCAGCAGTTGCATGCTCTTGATGATGTCACGCTCACCAAACATGGCTGGCAACTGGCTCATGGTCTCAACGTCTATCTTCTCTGCACCAATCGGCATGTCATTCAGACGTCGGTTGGAGGCCTGCGACTTCACAAGAACCTCTCTCAAGGTATCTTGCAGTTCGACGCCCTCAACCTGAGCATCAACAGCAATGATGCCCACCAGGAGGAATAGAAGAATCGAATATCCGCGTGTCATCTTTCTCAATGCTGCAAATATACTATTTTTTTTGCAACCACGCAAGATTTTCTTCCAATTATTGACAATGGCGGCCCTATACATAGCTGATTTCATCTTGCACCACAGTGTTTCAGGTTCTGAACGGGCTACTTATCTGCTATGTTCTGCACCTGGATGCTATCACTGTCATACCGTCATTTTTCGAGTGTGGTAGCAGTTTTTTTCCAGTGCACAGGAAATATTTTTCGAGTACACTGGAAAAAGTTCTGGAGTGCAGTGAGGGAAAAAGCCCTCAGACAGACAAGAATCATTCTATAGGCTACTCACTGGCAGTCAGGTTTTCTATCTGATCGATAATCTCCTCATACTGATGCTGAGTCTTAAAATGGATCTTCAGGCCGATGATGGTTCCTACAATACCACCTACCACACCACCCCAGGCAAGCGGTTCATTAGGAATTGACCCCAGGCCTTCGGAACTCTCTGTCGTAGTACACTCATAAAAGAACCACATCATCCACAGCACCACCAGAGGAATGCCTACCAGCAACCACTGGCTGTCACGTTTCTTAGCACGTGCCACCTTTCTCCTTGCTTCGAGCAGATCGTCCTGAATAAGGCTATCAGCACGCAGATCCCTTCCTGTTATATACGTATTAGCAACACAGACAAGCATAAAGATACTCGTTCCGATCCAGAAAGCCATTGAGAAGCCCGACAACTTCACAAAAACCCAATAGCCATAAGGGATCATGAAGAGGCCTAAGGCCATAACGATATAGTACTTTCGGTTGATATTCAACACGTTTCGTTTCATCGACTGACGGATAATCCGGTCGTTCACAATCTCCTGTTCATCCAGCTTCTTCTTCAAAGCAGCCATCTGCTGGCGCATATCTTCCAATTCGTTGTTCATAATGGGTAGGGGTTTAATCATTTGACATTTGCTTGAGTTGTTCTCTGATCCTGTACAGACGCACGCTGACATTCTTGGCAGTGATGCCGACTATCTGCCCGATTTCCTCATACGACAGGTTCTCGAGCCAGAGCAGGACAATGGCACGGTCGAAAGGTTGCAGACGGGAGATGCGCTTATGAAGCATGTCCACTTGCCGGGTGTCCTCATCTCGGTCTTCGAAAAGATTGATGTCCATCGTCAGGCGAACGGCAGCAGAACGCCGTTTCTTCCTATCTAGCGAGATACAAGTGTTGAGAGCCACACGATAGATCCACGTTTTGATGTCACTACGATGCTCGAAGCGTTCGAAGCCTTTCCAGAGGTTCATAAGCACCTCCTGGAACAGGTCATTGACCTCGTCGGCATCTTGAGAGAACATGTAGCACACAGTAAAAATGGTGCTCTTATGTTCCTTTACGGTCTGCGCAAACTGTCTTTCTAATGTCGTCATTGCTGTTCTGTTTTTTGAATCTTTGCCCATTAGACGCAGCAAAGTTATGAAAAACTACACGATTATGAGACTTTTTTCCGTTTTTTTCTTTATCTTTGCAGCAACAAACCAATAATTATATAATGTATGGAGAAATTTGCACTGATGGCACTGCCCTACCCGACTGACGCACTCGAGCCAGTCATTAGTAAAAAGACACTGGAATTCCACCACGGGAAACACCTCGCTGCGTATGTGAACAATCTAAACGGCCTATTGCCTAACAGCGGATTCGAGAACTCACCTCTCGAGGAGATTGTCTGCAAGGCTACTGGTGGCATACTCAACAATGCAGGACAGGTACTCAACCACGAGCTCTATTTCCAGCAGTTCTCAGCCTGCCCTGCCCAGGCTCCCACAGGCAAGCTTGCAGAGGCTATAGAACGAGATTTCGGATCGTTGGAGGCTTTCAAGGATGCTTTCCTGAAAAAGGGAGCAACCCTTTTTGGCAGTGGGTGGGTATGGCTTTCTGCAGACAACGACGGGAAGCTCCTCATCACACAGGAAGCCAATGCTGCCAATCCCATTCAGAAGGGACTGACGCCACTGCTGACCTTCGACGTATGGGAACATGCCTACTATCTTGACTACCAGAACCGTCGTCCTGACCATCTGGCAGCACTCTGGCAGATCGTTGACTGGCCCATCATCGAACGGCGATACGAGCAGGCACAAAGATGAAGGCATCAGAAATCATCCAGCACATGGAGTCGCTCCATGATGAGGAACAACGGCAGGTCCTCATGCGATTCTTCAAGACTGCAGAGGGCGACTATGGCTATGGTGACCAATTCCTGGGTATCAGGGTTCCACAGACGAGAGAGGTAGTGAGACAGGTGGCTGGCGACCTACCACTGGACGAGGTACCACAGCTGCTCATGTGCCGCTGGCATGAGGTACGTCTCTGTGGCTTTCTGATTCTCGTCGCTCTTTTCCAGAAACAGGCAACAAAGCGATTGGAAAATGACGGGAACGCCATCCTGCACCGTGATGAAATACTTGAGATGTACCTGGAATATGCCGAACGTGCCAACAACTGGGATCTGGTTGACATGTCTGCACCAAAAATCCTCGGCCACTGGCTGATGCTTCCTACACAGCTGGGCGACAAGCAACAGGTCCTTGACAGACTGGCATTCAGCAGCAATCTATGGCGACAGCGCATGAGTATCGTCTGCACCTGGAAGACATCGCAGATGGGCGACCCCTCATGGTGTTTGCGATATGCCGAAATACACCTTTGCCACCCCCATGACCTGATGCACAAGGCCGTGGGCTGGATGCTGCGCGAGATGGGCAAGCGCATATCGATGGAGCTGCTGCGTGATTTCCTCAGCCAGCATATCCAGCAGATGTCACGTACAACGCTCCGCTATGCCATCGAGAAGATGGATGTAGCAGAGCGTCAGTATTGGATGGGCCTCTGACAACGAGGGCAAGAGCTTTCTTATGAAAGGACGAGAGCACTAGGCTCGCAGGTCGAGCACAAATCGCGTGCCCTTCGTAAAGCTGGCATCGATGCTCAGGTCGCCATTCATCTTCTGAGCCATCTGTTTGCAGATGGGCAAGCCGAGACCATCACCCTGCGAGAGGTCTTTGATCTCCAGGAAGGGCTTGAACACGTCCTCACGCTTCTCTTCCGGTATGCCACAACCCGTATCCAGCACGAGGAACTGCTGGGTATGAGCACTACGCTTCTTGAAATCGAGGGTGATATGCCCACCCTCAGGAGTATAGATAGCTGCATTGTTCAGCAAGTGACGCAGGATATGCGACACATACTCTTTGTTGATCATCGCACTCATCTTGGGTGCTTTCACAATCAGTTCCACATTATCTTTCACCTTACCGCGAATCTCCTCCATCATGGCTTCGCAATAAGACTGCACTTGTACCTCTTCCAGCTCCACCTCGTCATTGTTGGTATCCAACTGTGCCAGTGTCTGTATATGCTCAGAAAAGTCCTTCAGTGCCTTCACCTCGGGAATCTTGCTGTCCAGTCTCTGCAGCGATGGATCCAGTTGTGCGGAGATATTGCTGATGAACTTTGCCTTGAGGGCATTGTTCTCCTTCAGCTCATTGATGGTTTTCTTCTGCTTACGTGTAGTGGTGATAAAACGCAAAAGGACGAGACCCCCGAATATCAGGGCAGCAGCAAGTGCGACAGCCAGTACGATAAGTCCAATAATGATGACCTGTCGTGAAGACAGCGAGCTGTCCTTGTCAGCTATCGTTGCCTCGTTGGCTGCTATCCGCTGATTCAGTGCATCTATCTCTGCTGCTTTCTTCAGGGCATTCACCGAATCCTTCCATTCGATATAGTTGCTGTACGACTGTGCCACCATGCTGGCGTTATTGCTCTTCCTGCCATTCGCAATCAGTGTCTGATACACCTGGTCCACCTTGTCATAGTCGCCCACGGCGGTCAGTTTGTCCGACATTTCCTTAAACACGGCATTACCTTTCTGGTTCTGTCCGAACGAATAGTAATAGATGGCCTTGTTATAGAGCAGGTCGTTGCTCAGACTGTCGTTATGGACAGCTCCTACCTGCCGCTCCATGATATTGAGCTGGTCGAGTGCACTGGCAGTCTTCCTCAGCTTCATATACATCTGCAGGCGCTCCTTGGTAGTCATATAGTGCAGGGCATCCTTGTCTGTTCCCTGTGCCTTGGCTTCGATGGTCTGGTCCACCCTGCGTAACAGGTCAAAGGCTTCTTTGTAGAAGTTCTCATTATAATACAAGGCCGTAGCCTTTGTGGCACACCATACACCCTGCTGCAGCTGTCCGTTACTCACATAGTCCTCAAACGACCGTATATACAAATACCGTGCAGTAGCGATGTGGCCTTTCGCATGCTCACCTTCTGCCTGAAGCTGCAAGTCACTCTTCGTCGCCCCCTGCGCACTTACAGACAGACAGCAGAAAAACAGACTCAGAAGTACATAAATTAGTTTCCTGTTCATTCTATATAAAATTAAAACTTCAGTATGCAAAATTAAGTAATTATTTGTATTTTACCAAATATTTCTGTCTGTTTTTTTATTCTGGGAAGAAAATATGCCACACTATCCAGGCCTGTGAACAATAAAGATGGTGCTTCCCAGTCATAGGAAACACCACCTCCATCATCGTTATATGTTCTACAGGGAACTATACCTTGATCTCAACCTCCACGCCACTGGGAAGCTCGAGTTTCATCAGGGCATCAACAGTCTTGGCTGTCGAGCTGTAGATGTCAATCAGACGTTTGTAGTCGCTGAGCTGGAACTGCTCGCGTGCCTTCTTGTTGACGAAGGTCGAACGGTTGACGGTAAAGATACGCTTGTGAGTGGGCAGGGGTATTGGACCGCTGATGACGGCACCTGTTGCCCTGACAGCCTTCACAATCTTCTCTGCTGACTTGTCTACCAACTTGTGGTCGTAGCTCTTCAGCTTGATACGGATTTTCTGACTCATTGTTTTGATTTACGTTTTACTGATTTATAATTTTCTATTTTAACTGGCGCTAAAGAGTCATTTGCTCAGCATCCAGTCATTTTCGGGCTGCAAAGGTACAACTATTTTTTCAATCCACCAAACATTTCAGAGCTTTTTTATTGGAACATGGTGCATTCATGCACCTTGCTCCAGTCTTCGTGCCGCTGCACGCTCACTCTTTTAGCTGCTCCTGAAGCCACTCGCGTGGGGTCATGCCGGTGACGGCCTTGAAGTTGCGGAAGAAAGAGGCCTCGGTGCTAAAGCCTGACTCGGTGGCCACGATGGTCGTCTTTAAGTCGTGCTGACTGCGCAACAGCTCCTGGGCATGGTGCACGCGGTAGGTGTTGACAAACTGCGAGAACGACTGGTCACGGAGGCTGTTGATGCACTCGCTGACATAGCTGCTGTTCGTCTGCAGAGCCACGGCCACGTCCTGCAGCTTCAGGTCACTGCGCAGATAGAGCTGCTCTCGGTCCATGAGCAGGCTGATGCGCTCCATGAGTTCCGCAGCTTTAGCGTCGGACTGAGGAGCGTCAGCTTGGGCAGCAGTCGGCGGCAGCTCAGTCTCAGCCACCGTCTGCCTGCATCCGAGTATATATATAATGTACGCGAGAAAGGCCATGAACAGCACAGCAAAGACGGCAGCCCACAGCCACACTTGCCGCGACGCGACGACAACAGCAGCCGACTCGGTGCCGAAATGGTAAAGCCACACGTCGACCAGCGGCTTGTAGTTGTCACCGGGGATGCCACCCGCCAGCAGCAAGTCGCCGTCGGGCGTGACGACAGGTATGGTGATGGCAGCGTGCTCCATCGGATCGGTATAGCAGAGCGTCAGTCCTGCCGGTTGCTGACCATAGTCAATAACCAGCACATACTGGCGGAGATACAGACTGTCGACCCCTATAACGTAGCCACGCCGGCGCACACTGTCGACCACGACCGGACCTTTGTAGGCAATCGCACCCCACTGGCTCTGCATCGGTATCGGGCTGGCCGTTGGCAACAGCGAGATGACGGGTTCGCCCTGCTGGCTGCACACCTTGAAGACAGCCAGCTGACCGATGTTGTCGGTAGCCGCCAGAAGATAGGTGTCATGGCCTATGCAGCAGGCATCGCTACTGAACGGCTGGTCGGTGTAGACCAGTCGCCACTGCTCTAACAACGGCACGCGCACGGCGTCACCCTTCAGGCGGTCTACCCAGACGGTGTCCGGATGACGGTCGCGCTCGTCGTTTCCGCCAAGGATGAAAGCATCGTCGCCGCCCATGCGAAGAACGTATGGATTGCTGCGCCCCTGCCTGACGCTACCCAGGTCCTGCACGTGGCTTTGCCCGTCATAGCAGCCAATGCCATCGCCTGCATAGTGATTGCCGCTGATGATGATGCGCCCGTCGGCCAGCTGCGTGGCGTTGGCCAGCACCCGCCGACGGTCCAGACAGCCGAAACCTTCGAATGTGTGCGAAGCCGGCTGGTAGCGCTCCTGCATGAAGGTCTGTCCGATGCCCAACGGCTCGGCGTGCCCACCGCCCAAGATGACTTCGCCCGAGCCGAGGACCACGGCAAAGCCGTTGTCGTGGCTGTAGGCCATCGCCAGCTGGTGCCACTCGCCACCGGCGTAGTACTCGGCAGTGGGCGTTGGCACGAAGTTGGTGGTGTGCCCGCCCGTCACCGTCAGCTCGCCGTTTGTGTAGAAGATATTGTGCCCGCTGCGCGGCAAGTTCAGGCTGGGCAGGCGTTCAGGCACAATGCGCACCTCTGGGCATGAACTGCCTTTTGCAGCGTTGGCTTGCAACGCGGCAAAAAGCATGTAAAGCAGCAATAGTTTCTTAATCTTCATCGCGTAAAAGGGGCAGCCTCATGCTGCTAAAAGTGGTGCAAAGTTACAGAATAGTGGGCGAATGGCCAAACCATTACGCCCGCTTTTTCTATTTAACGTTAGAAGATGTCAATATTCACGCGAATAGGCCGGCTGGTCGGTGTACGTCCCGTTGGAATTGTCAACGTCGGTCCCGCCGCCGGTATAGGCAGCCTGGCGCACGGTGAGCACCAGCGTGTCGTTAGCGGCAACGAAGGTGACATCTATCTCACGGGGGTCAACCTCTAAATTCTGCCTGCAGGCCACCACCACGTGGGGAGTGCCACTGGTGTAGGTGCGCAACGTCGTGGTGAGCCACGCGGCTACCCCACCCTTGTGAGTGGCCTCTGCCGTCAGGCCGGTCAGCTCCACCAGCTGCTCCGAGGCATCGGCGGGCATGTTGCAAACCTTCGTCAGGTGCCTGCCCTTGGCAGTGGGCATCGGGGGTGTGGGTGTTGGACTCGGCTCGTCGCTGTCGCCACCGCCGCACGCCAGCAGGGACAGGCATACTGTGAACGCTATAGAAAGAATCTTTATTGTCTTCATAATGCTTTGAAAAATGTTTGTATAATGAGAATTTCTATTTAATCACCACCTTGCGGTTGTTCTTCAGGTAGATGCCCGGTTGAGTGGGTATCGTGATGCGGCGGCCCTGCAGGTCTGTCCAGCTGCCGCCCTCATTGCCAGTGCTAAGATCCAGACTTTCTATGGGCGTAGCCTCACCGTCGATAAGGTAGGCGCGGGCGCCGGCCGTCTTCGGCACGGCGAGCCAGGCGCGGTGGCCGTTGATGTTGAAGTTCATGCCGTCGGGACTGCCCCAGAACCAACCGAACTGCGTGGCCAGCGATGTGCCGGCGGGACCGTAGGCCAGCTTGTAGTAGAGGTAGTCGTCGGGCGTCGTGACGTCCTGGCCGGTGAGGGCTGAGTCGTCGCTGCCGTGGAGCAGGTTGGTGCCGACAGTGCTGCCGGCCGAACCGCCATCCACGCCGGTCAGCGTATAGGTGGCGGCCTTCTTCTCATTGGCCTCTATAAGCACGGCGGTGCCCTTCGGCACGATGCTGCCGCTGAGCGGCTGATAGGTGAGGCGGTCGCCGCTGACACCACTGACAGTGCTGGCCTTCAGACCGGCGGGCAGCTGGTAGTCGGCCTTAGAGTCGTAGAAGGTGGCATAGCCGGCATCGGCCACGCGAAGGTCGTAGGTAGCCGTGACGGGAGCGGTGCCGCCGGTGGTCAGTTCGGCCTCAACCTTATAGCCCTTCGGTTCGTTCAGGCCCACTTGGTCGGTGGCGATGGCGCAGAGACCGTACTTCGTGCCCGTCTCGACGTCGATGGTGCAGGTGGTGCCGTCAGTAATAGTGGCCACGGCCAGCCACTCGCCGCCATTCTTCTGGGCGAAGACGGTGTAGTGGTCGATGCCGCTGGTCTGGTCGCTACCGCTGACGGTGACGGTGAGCTTACCCTCCGACGGCTCCTCAGCCTTGACGACCTTCGATGTCGGGTAGTCGGTGTCGAAAGTGTTAGTGTAGGTATTGGTCACGATAGGCTCGTTGGCATCGAAGACGATGGTGGCCTTGTTGCTGATGGTGGAACCGTTGGCGGGATTGGCCTTGTGGTCGATGATGAAGCTGACGAAGCCCTCGCCGCGTCCGATCTGGTCGTTGGGCAGCAGGAAGCCGTTCATCACGTCGTTCAGTTCGTTGCCATTCTTCTCAAGTGAGGCGAAGCTCCAGTTGGCGACGCCCATTGCAGGATTGAACTGTCCGCTGACGCGCACAAGGATGTCGTGACCGTTCACCTTATAATTAACATCGCGTGTGAACTCCTGCGTGCGGCTGCCGCCCACGACGAAGGTGGTGTCGGCCCAGCCGAAGCTGCTGAAGCTGAAGGTCTCAGCGTCGAACTTTAACAGGTCGAGGGTGTCGGTGACGAAGACCTCGTTGGCCGGTGCCGATGCCGTCGATTTATTCTCGAAGGTTATCATATATGGCATCTGGTGGATGGGCTGGATGTAGTGCTTGTCATCATCAGGTCCCCACGGGCCAATCATCTCGTTGGGGTCGATACTTTGGACGCTTCTCACGCGCTTTTCACCACCTTTGGCATCTGTACACCCATTGGCACCATAGATGTTCATTGCGGTGTTAAAGGCAATGTTGGCCAACTGGCAGGCACGCCAGCCCCATCCCAAGGGATTGAAGTCCATGGCGCAACTAAAAGCAGTGCTGAAAAGGTTGGTGCCCAGTGTGCTCCAGCGATCATCGGTGTGTGAGAAGCCTTGATAGATGGTCTTGCCGACACCCCAGACGCAACTGCCAAAGGGCACGGCAGAAGCAGCTGCATCAACGACGCCCGTGGCAAGATAGGTCATTATACAGTCAATCTGGCTGGTGCTGAAGGTTTTTGAACGATAGTGGGAATGTTTGTCCTCGTCGCCAGAACGGGTATTTGCAGATTCATCCACCTCAACGTCGTATGGTCCCCATGGTGAGGCGATGGCGTAGGCTATGCGTACCTCCTCATCATAATTGTTGGCCATCTTCCTGATGCGGAATGTTTTCTGACCCTGACTGTTGGCGCCGATATAAGGTATGGTGAACGAATAGCAGCGCATCTTGTTGCCATGCTCGTTGTCAAACACCTGGTAGAGACCGATGGAGTCGTTGGCCCACTGGATGGCCTTCGGGTCAAGATAGTCTGTAGGCATGTAGTTATACTCAAAGTCGAAAACCACATCAATGCCTTCATGAGGAACAAACAGGTAGATGGGGGTGTTGTAGGCATCTACATTTGAAGTGTTTCCGTAGTCGATAGAGAAAGCCTTCCATCTGTTATACAGCATACGGCTGTTTCCATTCACGCGCAACCATACGGTCGGGGCTTCATCGACGGCTTCAAGGCTGAACGCTTGGAACAAGGTGTCAGTACCTACAATGACATCATATTTGCCAACAGGTGCTGCAGCGAGGTTGAACACAGCAGGCGCAAGGTCGGACATGGAGGTTATTGTCTCATGATTGTAGCCATTGGGTAAATCCCAGTTCCCCTCAATCTCCGTATCACCCTGCTTCAAGACTACCTTCGGCTTATTGCTGTTGGTCAGTTTGTAGCCGCCCTGTATGCGTAACTTCACCCATTCGCTCTGTCCTGCCACATTGGGGAACACCTTATTAAGTCCGCTGATGGTGAAGTCCTTCTTCACCGGTGCGAAAGCGTTGGTTGTCTCGCCGTCACCCTTGGCCACCATCCAGAAGGTATAATGACCGCTGTGGCCATTGTAGTTCACGCTCTCGTGCTTCTTCCAGCTCTCGTTAAAGGTTCCGAGAGTCGTGGGGCTGGGCTTGAACCACCAATAGACCTCGCCGTCGGGGGTGACGTCGTTCACATAGACGGTGGTGCCCTTCGCGTCCTTGGTCAGGGTGAAGTCGGCCTTGGGCAGGTTGATGCCGTTGTGCTCCACGAGGGGCGCATCCATCAGGGGCACGGGGTCATTGTGGTACTGGCTCTGGTCGCGCAGCGTGCCGTCGAAGGTGAGCAGCAGGCGGCAGTCCTTGTCGGTGGCGTCGGGCTTGCCGTAGATGTGCTGGTGAATCTCGTCGAGCGTCAGCGCACGGCTGTAGATGGCAAAGTTGTCGATGAGCACGTCGCCGTCATTTTGGGTTCCGGAGCGGCCGATGAGGATGGGGTTGTTGCCCATCAGAATCTTGCTGTGCTCGGTGCGTGTGTTGTAGGGCAGACCGTCGATGTAGAAGTGTACATTGTTCTCCGCGACGTTAGAGTCGTAGGTCATGGCCACGTGGTGCCACTGTCCTATCTCGCGGATGAGGTAGGTCCATGGTGTGAACAAGCCGCTGCCATTGCTCTTTTCGGGATGTACGCAGCCGTTGAAGGAATATCCTCCGGGGGTGGCGCCACCCGCCATGTAGTAGAACTCCAAGTACCAGCCATCAAACCCGTTTGAACCGCCAAGGCTGGCACTATTATTGTTCAAACTGGCAAAGGTGAAGAGACCGCCTGGCGCGTCGAAGCGCACCCACGCCTCGACCGTGATGGCCTCGCCGGTAGCCTCGATGCTGGGCGACATGGGGATGATGATGTCGTTCCTCACGGTGTTGGCCAGGTGGTAAGCCATCTCCTTGGTTTTTGCAGGCACTTCAGGACGCTCCACGCGGCGGTGGCAGATGTTCCAGAAGTAGCCGTCGTAGCTGGCGATACCAGCCTGGTGGGGGCTGTACTGCATGAACCAGTGCTCAGTGCCCTCACTGTCGAAGAGCACGGTCAGTGCCTCGTTGTTCCTGTCCCTATAGGGGTCCCACGACTGGTCGCCCTTGCGGAAGTTGCGGCAGACAGTCTCGAAGCCGTCCTTCGTCTCCATGTAGAAGCCCTGCTCGCCGGTAACAATGACATGGCGGCCCGACGGGTCGTCGGGAGCGATGGTGAAGCGGAAGGCGGAGTTGTTCAGTTCGTAGGTGTCGAAGCAGCGGCGCTGCTGCTGCCACGTCTTGCCGCCGTCGTGCGAGTACCACAGCGTGCGGTGGGTGACGCGGCCCCAGCGATCGTTCTCGCCAGTCCAGCGGTAGCCCATCACGTAGAGGTTGTCACCCTTGCCGGCGATGGTCATCGTGCCCGAGTCATAGCTGTCGGGCAGATATTTCGGCTCTCCCCAGGTCTTGCCGCTGTCGGTGGAACGCTGATAGACAATCATTTCTTCATCACCGTCGTCGAGCTTGCCGTAGTAGATGAGGTCGATGGTATTGCCCTGCATCACCATCTGCGGACGGTAGCCAGGCATGTTGTCCCAGTAGTTATAACGACCGGTGCCCCGCTGTGTCACGTTTTGCGTGACGAGCGTCTTGCCGCCGTCAGATGACGAGTTCAGCAGGACTTTGGTACTTTTATCGTCGTCCCAGCATACCATCGTCCACTTGCCATTCTGCACTTGAAGGTCGGCTATCTGATGGAAACTGGGATATGTACGACGCTCGCCGAACGGGTAGCCTTCCAACTGCCATTTCAGCAGTTGGAAGTTCTGGCCGCCGTCGGTGCTGGTGTACGCACGCAGTTCCTTGCGCCCAGTGCCGTCACTGTGATGCGTGGCGAACACAAGGGTCTGCCCGTCGCAGCCTGCGTAGTACATGTCGAGGTGCTGCGTGACGGAGCCTGTGCCAAACTGCTCCAGATCGACCGTTGTGAACGACGCGCCGCCGTCGGTGCTGCGTGCAAAGCGCAGTTTCCAGCGGTCATCGGCATCTTTCGACGGACAGAAGATGTACACGCTGCTGCCGTTGACAGCCAGCAGGTGGTTGTTCTTACGATAGAGCTTCTCCTTCGAGGTGCTGATGACCTTAGCCTCCTCCCAGGTTAGTCCCAGATCGGCGCTGCGGCGGTAGTACATACGATAGAGGCCGTCGGCGTCCTTGCCGTTCTCCTGCCACAGCAGGTGGATGGTCTTGCCGCTGGTCTCCACTTCCATGGGGAAGAGAATTTTGGAGTACGCCGTGATGTCGGTCACGCCGTAAGTGAGGTTCTGCCAGCCGCCCCACTCGGAGGGTAGCGACTGTTTCAGGTCGTCGGCAGTCTGTGCCGCCGCCAACATCGGCACCGCAAGGAGTGCCAGTTTGATGAGTAGTTTCTTCATAATGTTTATGAGGTTTAGTTACAACATTTGTGCAAATTTAGCTAAATCTCCTTATTTAGCAACTGTCAAAACGCAGGAAACGACTATCAAATCACGGAAATGATAGTCGTTTACACCTATTCTCCAGAAAAATCCCGACCTGTGCGGTTGAAGATTGATACTTGATGAAAAAATAGACTTTTATCATGACCATTGGCATGAAGCTCACTGGCAGATATCGCTTTAGCCAGCCGTGCGCTAGGCACGAGTGAAGGACATCGCGTAGCCACTCCCCTTCCCTCCTCTTAGGGGAGGGGCTAGGGGTGGGGTCTGCAAGACTAACTTCCTATCTGCTTGGCGGGCCTACAACGAGGGCGTCTAGCTCAGGATTCCACAGGTGATGGCAAGCAATGTAGGTGTGTAGGGCTAGGTGTAATAGATAGTTCTTCAGACCCCACCCCTGCCCCATTCCTGAGCAAGCTCGCCTACCCGTAGCCTTTCCCCTAAGAGGAGGGGAGGGGAGCGCCATCCGGCCATGACACTATCCTTGTTTAGCGAGATTACAGATTGTTCATAAGGATTTCAACCGCACAGGTCGAATATTTTGCCAAGCAATGCTTTCGCCACTGACTTTCTAAAGATAAAAAATAATTAAAGATATAGCCAACAGGTATATTGTTACCTTTTTTCTGTGCGAGGAAGAGATGGCGAGCTTCTCTTGGATATTGAAAAGAATTTATATTCTGGCAATTCTCTCTTGGTGTCGAACTGTGGGGAAAGCACATCGTGATCAAGAGGTGTCCATAGTGTTTTCTGATGGGTGTTTTTTCGAACCCTAGGTTCATTGGCTCACGAACATATGTTCATCCGTCTACGAACATATGTTCATTGGCAAACTAACATATGTTCATTGGCAAACTAACATATGTTCATTGGCCCACGAACATATGTTCATTGGCCCACGAACATATGTTCATTGGCACATGAACCCTAGGTCCATTTTTTCTAGGGACCATTTCTGTGTAGGAAGAAAGATTCATGATGTGAAAATAGTGAGGGTTTTGACGATATTTGTGGATGTAGATTGTTGTTAGGGCGATAACAGAAAGAAGAGGGTATGCCATTTTTGACACACCCTCTTTCTTATAAATTATGGTATATGCGATTTTACTTGAAGATGAGCTGGGCAAACTGATAGAGGCTGCGACGCCAGGTCTGCCACTCATGAGCTGTCTCTGGAGAGATATAGCTGTGGGCGTTGATACCCATGGCCTTCAGACTTTCTGCTGCCTTGACTACGCTGCGGTCACCCTCTGCCATGCCGGTCTCACGGCCGCCGGCACTCATGAAGAGCACCTTGTTGGTCTTCTTGAAGTCAGCAGCGTCTTTCAGTTCCTCGGTATTGAACGAGCCACCACTGAACATGCCTACATAGGCGAAGGTCGTGGGGTTGGCCAGTGTGATGCTGTGAGTCTGCATGCCACCCATCGACAGGCCGGCCATGGCACGATGCTGTGGATCGGCAATCACGCGATAGTTGTTCTCAACCATGGGGATGATGTCCTTCAGTAGGATGGTCTGGAAAGCCTCGGCGAAATTGCCGAATCCCCCACGACGCTGTCCACCTTGTGGACGTTGTCCCTGTGGACGAGGGCCTCCAAAACCCTGATTAGAATCGCCAGGACGACGTGTGTCGAGGCCATTGTCCATGAAGATGATGAACGGTACGGCCTTGCCGGCAGCAATCAGGTTGTCCATGATGATGCCTGTCTTGCCCTGTGCACTCCATCCCGTCTCGTTCTCGCCCATGCCGTGTTGCAGGTAGAGCACGGGGAATTTCTTGGTGGGGTTCTTGTAGTATTCGTTGGGCAGGTAGATATATCCGTGACGCATCTTCTCCTGTACCGTCGACCAGTAGTAAACCTCGTTGACAGAGCCTTGTGGCACGTTCTTCACGGTGTAGAACTCTTCGTCGCCAGCGGGGATGTCGATGCCGCTTCCCCAGCGGCTGGCACCATAGAAGTACAGGCTGTTGGGATCGGGCACGTTGGCACCGTCGATGTTGAGCTGATAGTAGTGGAATCCCTCGTCCTGAGGCTCTGAGGTACCTGTCCAGAGACCATTCTCGTCCTTGGTCATCTCGTAAATCTTGCCAGCGATGTCAAGACCTACGAATGTGGCTTTGGGAGCCAGGATCTGAGCACGCACCTGGCGCTTGGAGTTCACTGCGGGGAACTGCTTGTTCTCCTGGTTGGTTGTGGCGGGCTTGAAGTCCTCTGCCTCAGCCTTTACTGAGGGAACGATGGGGTTTCCTCTTCGTTGTCCAAACTGGGCGAATGCTGTCATGCATGTGAATGCCAGCAATGATAGAATTAGTTTTTTCATTAAGGTAATTTAATTAAAAGTTGAATTGTAAGATGGTTGTGTCACTATATATAATGTGTTGACGTACCTTCTATCCAAAAGTAAAATGTTAATCACGAAAATTAGGAAATATTAACGGATGACATAGGTGCTTCCTCGGAAAATCCCAAATAAATTTGGTTTTTCCCTCGCTTATTCGTACCTTTGACCTTCGGTCTTAGGTACTCCTGCTCGGAAAATCCCAAATAAATTTGGTTTTTCCCTCGCTTATTCGTACCTTTGACCTTCGGTCTTAGGTACTCCCGCTCGGAAAATCCCAAATAAATTTGGTTTTTCCCTCGCTTATTCGTACCTTTGCAACAGATTGTTGAACAAGCATATTATTAACATAAAAACTATAGATATGAAAAGACTATTACTTTTCCAGGCCGTGCTCGTTGCTTTGGCAATGATTGCGTGCAGTAGCGATGATGATCCAGAACCTGCTCCAACACCAAAAGTAGACATTGTGCTGCGTTCACAGTCGATTGCCGAAGGTGCTGAGGTGGATGCCACGACAACCACCATGCTCACTCTGGACTATAACAATACGGTAAAGGTGACAGGTATAGGCATCACGTTGAATGGTGCTGTGGTAAGTGCTAAGGTCAATGACACAAAGCCCACGTCTGTTGACATCCCACTGGCATTGACGGAAGGTGCGACATACATCCTGAAGGTGGAGAAGGGAGCCATTGCCTCGACTATCGACCAGACGGTCTCGGCACCAGCATTTACATTGAATTTCACCACGAAGAAGGAAGAGGTGCCCATCGATGACAACGAGGCCTCGTATATTGCCAGGACGCTAGGGTGGGGCTGGAACCTGGGCAACCATTTCGATACCAGTACCGGCGAGGACAACAGTCCCTTCCAGTGGGGATACTGGGACAATGCCAAGCCTACACAGACGCTCTATACCAACTTGAAGAAGGCTGGGGTGAGCACCGTGCGCATGTGTTCGACATGGGGAAACTACCAGACTGCCGGCAACTGGACAATCAAGGCAAGTTTCCTGGCTGAAGTCAAGCAGAACGTGGAATGGGCAGAGGCAGCAGGACTGAACGTCATCCTGAACCTGCACCATGATGAATACTGGCTCGACATCAAGGGTGCGGCTAACGATGAGACGACGAACAGCAATATCAAGAAACGTATCGAGGCTACCTGGAAGCAGATTGCCGAGGCTTTCAAGGACAAGGGCAGTTTCCTCTTCTTTGAAACCTTCAACGAGATTCAGGATGGCGGATGGGGCTGGGGTGCCAACCGTACAGACGGTGGCAAGCAGTACAGAACCCTCAATGAGTGGAACCAGCTGGCAGTGAACACCATACGGGCCACCGGTGGCAATAACGCCACACGATGGATTGGTGTGCCGGGCTATGCCTCCAATCCCAGTCTTACCATCGACAACAACTTTGTGCTGCCTACTGATCCTGCCAACCGCATCATGGTAAGCGTACACTACTATGAGCCAACCAACTTCACGCTGACGCCTGAGGATAATGGTGGAAAGACAGAGTGGGGGCATACGGCTGCCGCAGGAAAATACCAGACAGGCAGCAATGAGGAGCACGTGGTGGAAATCTTCAAGAAGCTGAATGATAAGTTCGTCTCGAACAATATCCCCGTCTACATCGGTGAATATGGTTGTGTGATGCATAAGACGAGCCGCTCCAACCTCTTCCGCAACTACTACCTCGAGTATGTGTGCCGAGCAGCATACATTTACGGCATGCCACTTATCATCTGGGACAACAATGCGCAGGGTGGAGGCAATGAGCATCACGGCTATTTCAACCATAACGACGGCACCTACCTCAATGGATTGCAGAACCTGGTGCAGACAATGATCAAGGCCGCCACTAGCGACGATGCCAGCTACACCCTGGAAACCGTCTACGACAAGGCACCCAAGTGAGTGGTAGTAGAACTGTCTGACGCGATGATCTTATGGAGGGACACGGGCTGGAGACTCGTGTCCCTCGGCTTTTATTTGTGCCACTCGCTACAAAAAACAGGATGGACAGTCAGTGGTTTGTGACAATATTTCATGTGTATCATGTATAAATCGCATGCCGTTACATAGTTGCAATGAGAAGTTACAACTGTGAAACACATATTGGAGTTTTATTCGTACTTTTGCAGCGACAAACTACTAAGATCAGATATGAAACACTTACTTGCTATCCTTTTTGGCCTGATGGCCTTCAGCTCTGCGAAAGCTGACAACAAGATTACTAACGACACGTTCTGGAAGACCACCACTGGCAGCTATATCTACAGCCAGGGAGGTGGCATCTTCCGCTTCCCCGATGCACAGGGTGTGGAGCACTACTACTGGTATGGTGCGAAATACCAGGAGGCTGTCGACTACTGCCCTAAGGGCCTCAACCCGAGCAAGAGCAACGTGACGCACTTCCTTGCCGTGACCTGCTATCAGAGCGATGACCTGGTGAACTGGAAGTTCGTGCGCAACGTGCTCACCTCCAATTCTGCAGGATGGGCCTACTGGGTAGGACGTATGGGGGTGGCCTACATCCCTGAGGCCAAGAAATATGCACTGCTCACGCAGTTCAACGACCACGTGCTGGTGGCTACGTGCAACACGCCTACTGGCAATTTCTCCCGCCATAACGAGATTGATATGACCGATATGATAGGTACGCCTAACACTGGTGATATGACGGTGTTTACCGACCCAGATACTGGCAAGTCTTATCTCTGCTACAGCTACGGCAAGGGACGTGGCAAGATCTACCTGTCGGAGATTGGCGTGCTGGCCAACGGGAAGATCGGCCTGAAGGACTGTCATCAGATCTACAAGGGTAGCGGACGTGAGGGTGACTGTATGTTCAAGTTTAGGAATAAGTACTACGTGTGTGCCAGCGACCTCTATGGCTGGAACGCCTCGAATGTCTATTACCTGGAGGCCAATAGCATCTACGGGCCTTATACACCGACCAACAACATGCAACTGATGCCAGGAGCAGCCGACGACTATGGACATGTCACGCAGACGGGCTTCTTCTATACTGTCCGTGGCTCGAAAGAGGAAACGGTCATCTACTGTGGCGACCGCTGGGCTGGCTTTGCCGGCAATGGCTATGGCTACAACCAGTGGGTGCCCTTGTCGTTCGTCAACGGCAAGCCCTATTTCAACTCGCTCTCGCAGTGGCATCTGGATGCCGAGACTGGCGAGTGGTGGGTAGGTGCCGACAATAACTATGTCCGCAATGGCAGCTTCAATGCCGACCGCGTGAATATCCCGAGTGGCAATAAGCCTAGGCAGGGCGATCTGAAAGGCTGGAAGACAACGGTGAAGAAAGGCAACAAGGTGGTCATCGACGGTGCGAACTCACCAGTGCTCAACGCCAGCAACTCGAAAGCCGACCGTGAGGTGGTGACGGGCAACTTCTGTCTGAACATCGAGGACAAGGTGGCCTTTAGACGCCAGGTAAGCCAGATTGTCAAATCGACACCAGTGGTCGAACTGAAAGACGGTCTCTACACGCTGAAGTGCTTCGTCAAGAGTGGTAGCCAGTTCAACGAACTTTACATGTACGCCAAGGTGGGTGCCGATACCACTCGCATAGACATGCCCTATAGCGACAACCAGTGGCACGAGGTGACAATCAGCAATCTACTGGTGAAAGACGGAAAGGTGGAGGTGGGATTCATTGCCGATGGAGCTGCCAATGCCTGGTGCCATATCGACGAGGTGTCGCTGGTATGCACTAGTGGCACTGGTGAGACCGACGGCATCAGTTCCATGCTGAATGACGAAGGAAATATGAAGAATGACAAGTGCTATTACAGTCTCAGTGGCATCCCCTCCACGCATCCCCATCGTGGCATTAATATCGTCAGTGAGACAATTAACGGCAAGAACAGAAGGTATAAGATGGTCAATCTTTGATGATGGGGGAGCGATAGCTCAAACGTGCTCTAACTAGAGGGCTCAAAAATGATTTGATTGCTGATTCTCTGTCGGATAATAGTTGTGGTATGATGCCCTGCCTGGGAAAAATTTGTTCCCTGCCTGGGAAAATATTTTTCCCTGCCTAGGGAAAAAATCGTACGACTCACAAGTTTGGCAGAAGGAAACCACCCTATGCAAAATGGTAAGTATTCCTAACAAGAATATGAACAGAAAGCAACTTACGTGGGTCTACTTGAAATTTCATGTTTTTGCAAAATCAATACGAGATTTCCATTCCCAACCTGTCGATGACGACGGAGGTAGATCTCGTCCAATTTCCTAGAGTTAGTCAAACAAGTAATATTTCCTTACGTTTTCTGTAAGATTTACCTTTTTGACTCGCGGTGTTGAGTGAGGTGTAGATTTCGTTGTTGAGTGAGGTGTTGAGTGAGGTGTTGAGTGAGGTGTTAGTGAGGTGTTGAGTGAGGTGTTAGTGAGGTGTTTGGACAACACCTCACCCGTCTCAAACCCTTTGTTTATCAGCTTTTGGGCGAGATGGAGTGAGGTATTGACAAACAAAGCAAAGAATGGTATAATTTTGTAAGATTGGATGTTGCCTGGCTGCCTTTCACCCCCTAGGCCTAATCATTGTCACTCGACTGTCGCAAGCTACAGTTTCCGGCTTGGTCAGTCGCTAGTTGATCTTCAGTTCTTTGTCCCCCACAAACAGATGGTGTCCATTGGCCTTGACACACGATTCGTCTCCCTTGAATGATGTGATGTGGGTATCGGCGGTCAGAGACCATGTTGAGTTTTCTGACAATACGACATTCACGGTGCCCGTTTCAGAAGAAATGCTGTCGCCAGCGGCATTGGTGATATTGCCACAGATACTACCGCAGAATGAGGAGCCATCGTCCAGTGTGAACGTCAGTTCTGAATCGCTCCCCACAAGAATAGAGCCTTCCAACAGCTGCTTGCTGGCGTTGAGTGTGGCCTTGTTCTTCGCCCCATGCCACCCGTCGGCACATACAGACAGCAATATCCTTGCAGGATCGTCGTTTGCCAGTTTGACCCCATTCAGTGAGATGATGGCATTGGTATTGGTGACATGGAACAAATGCCCCTGGCGGTTGGTCAGTGAGCCGCCATTCATCGTGAAATGCGAGTTGCCGCTGTCGGCATCGCCAGAGAAGGACTGGTAAATCATGATGGCATCCAGGAACTGAGCATGTCCGTTGCGTCTGGTGTTGCTCACAGTCATCTGGCAGTCATTCAGGGTGATGCTGTTCTTGCCCTCTATGCATACCCCCTCAGACATGTTGGATACCAGTGTGGCATCCGTCACCGTGATATCGGCTGTAGAGTATATGACAGGCGAGCCTAGTCCGTTGCTGGTATAGCTGCCACCTTCCACGTTGACGATGCCGCCACCTCGGTCGGTACGTATGGGTGCCGATGACCTGCCACTGGTGTTGACAGTCAGGTTCCTGGCTTTCATCACGCCACCACCAGTGGTCATGATGCCTCCAGAGCCGTCGCCGGTAGTGCTGATTTCCGTATTCTCGATGATGACTGTGGTGCCATCGCCATCACCGCCATTATGTCCGCCATTCCCGCCATATGAGAACACCCCGTTGGCACCATTGCCACTACTGGTAATCCTGCCACCATCGATGGTGGTGGTGCTGCCATCCTTCACGAGCAGTGCTGCGTTCACGCCATAGAAGCTGCAGTTGTCGCCACCGTCAGAACTACCTGTCTTGCTTATGGTAGGGTGGGAGAGGGCCACGGTCTCCTTGGTCGATATCAGCAGGGCATTCTCGTCGGCCTTGTCACTCTGGTAGGTCTTGTTGGTCTCTGTGGCATTGGCTGCCAGCATCGTTGCACCAGAATAGTTGACGCTAGTGCCTCGCGAGCCATGTCGTCCTGCTTTCGCCATGCCGCTGCCTCCCTGTCCTTGTCTTTGTCCGTGATGACCTGGTCTTCCTGGCGGTTGTTGCTGTGCTGTCAGTTGCCTGTTTTCTCCCAGTGTCGCCTGTTCCCCCGACAAGAACGCTTTGATTCTGCGTTGTGATGCAAACTGTGGCTTTATCTTCAGATAGCCCTCATATTGTTGCTGTGAGAGAATCTTGCCAATCGCCTTGTCATACTTCTGCTGTTTTTTGTCGTAGTCGTATGACATCTCCTGCATTTGCCCTCCAGGCCTCATGCCTCCCATCTGTGCGCCAGGCATGTCACCTCCAGGTGCGCCAAAGCCTCCAGGCATCCCGTTTCCAAAGCCTCCAGGCATTCCCCCTCCAGGACCACCCATGCCGCCACCAGGTCCGCCACTGGGCCGTTCGCCAGCAGTAGGACGCTGGCCTTGTGGACGTTCTGTCTGTTCTCCTTCTATCAGCGTCTTGTACTTTTTGTTCAGTTTAGCTACTTTCTTCTGCTGCTTCTCGTCCAGCTGGAGTTCCTTCGCCATAAGTTCAGTGATCTGCTCGTATGAGACTTGTCGCTGTTTTTTCGGCATGTTCCCTTGTGCCATCATAGAACCAGTGAGCACAAGCATACACAATTGCATCAAAATCGTCTTAGTCATAGTCTTTATATATTTCAATGATTTTGGTGCAAAAGTAAGAAAACCGCCAGACAGTTCCAAAAAGAATCTGCCAATGGCGGTTTTCTTTCAGCGAAAACGGGATGTCCGGCTATCGCAACAGCCTCACTTCGCTGATGCGAGGTGTCTGTCTGCCTTGTCTGGCAATGATTCTCAATTCTACGATGCCCTCCGTCTGCGGCATGGCCACCTCGGCTATGCCATTCTGATCGAGCACGACGCTACTGTCTATGACGGTAGTACCTATCGCCAGCTCGAACGAGTCCTTGTCGGCAGCAAAGCCGGTGATACGCAGTTTTGTGGCACCTGTGGCATTCATCCTGTAACAGAACATCTTCCGTGTACGACGCCAGTGCGTATCTCCTTCAGCACCGTTCCTGCTGTTCTCATCAGCAAAGAAATGGTCGTTTTCCGACTGCTGCTCACCGCAGAACACCTTGTCTACGGTCTGTGCTTCCAGTGCCATGCGAGCCTGTTCACGTGCAGCCATCTGCTGTCTCTGAGCAGTCCACTCCTGCTGGGAGAACAGTGGGAAGTAGATCTGATAGCGGCACTCGTAGAGCTGATAGAACGGCTGGAGTGTCATTCCCTCGAACTGCGGCAGCGTAAGACTAGTAAGCCGGAAGTTCATGGGTTTGTCTGCTACGGGTTGCAGATGCGAGAGCACACTGTCCTTCGAGCCTATCATGGCAGGCATTTGCGTGAGTGGAATCTTTGGTCCGTTGGCAATATGTCCGCCACGACTGTCGTCGGCATAGAGTCCGTCCTGCCTATCAGTACCAGTCTTGGCAGCCAGCACGATAGGACCATAGAGGAAGGAGTATTGTGGCTTGCCATCAGGTGTGGTCTCTGCCGAAAGATGCATGGGCAAGTTCACCTTCACCACATCGCCATCCTGCCACTTGCGGTCAATCGCCAGATAGCCGTTGGTGCTGGTGGCACTTGCCTGTTGGCCATTCACCACGACATTCATCCCCGTGCACCACTTTGGCATGCGTATCTTCAGTGCAAACTGCCGTGCCTTCTTCATGGTGAGTTTCAGCGTGGTAGAAGGTTCGGTGGGGAAGCGGTTCTCTTGTGTTACGGTCAGTCCGTCCCAGGTCAGTATGGATGGTATGAAGAGGTTCACCAGCAGGTCCTCTCCCTCGTGGGCATAGATCATCTCGCCATAGCGGGCCGGATTTTCGATGCCGGTACCCACACAGCACCACATCGATGTCTGTGGCTGCGAGTAGACACGATAGTGGCCCGATCGCATGGGGGTGAAATAGACGAAGCCACCCTGCACAGGGTTGAAGATAGAGAGGATATGGTTGTAGAGTGCCCGCTCGTAGTAGTCGATATAGCTCTTGTCGGCAGAGGTCTGATAGAGCATTTTCGTCAGACGCAGCATGTTATAGGTGTTGCAGCTCTCTGGTCCCTGTTCGCTCTCGAGCAACTCACTGAAGTCGTTGGTGGGATTGAAGTGCTCGCGCATCGAATTACCACCGATGCTGACACTCCGCTGTGCCACGACCACATCCCAGAAGAACTGTGCTGCCTTGTCCCAGTCAGCAAGTCCCTCGATATCGGCAATACGCTTGTAGCCAATCACTTTGGGAATCTGGGTGTTGGCATGCTTTCCAGTCAGATTGTCCTCACCGTGCAACAGGGGTTGCAGCATCTGCTGGTCGCTGAACTGATGGGCCAGTCGCAGGTATCGCTTGTCGCCCGTGATGGCTGCCACATCGGCAAAAGTCTCGTTCAGGCCTCCCTGTTCGCTACGCAACATCTCCTGTATCTGCCCATCACTCAGGTTCTTCACCTCGTCGATCATCCAGTCGGTCAGCTTTACGAGCATGGTCTTTGCCTCCTTGCGGCCGGCAATGAGATAGGCATCGCGAAGTCCTGCATAGATCTTGTGGATATTGTAGAGAGGCACCCAGCGGTCGTTCAGCCCGAAGGATGCTGCCCGGATGTTGCCCTGGGCAATCTCGCTCCATATCTGCTTTGGATTGGGCACACCACCGAGATAGCCATTGCCACTGGCCTGCTGGCAGCGTTGCAACTCGCTGAGGAAATAGTCCAGACGAGTGGCTATCTCCTGATTGCCCGTAGCAGCATACATATAGCTCAGGGCCGAGAGGTAGTGGCCGCCAATATGTCCGTCCAGACCCGTGTTTTCCCAGTTGGTGTAGTTTTCGGCCTTAGGCTCGAGGCCTGCCCCCTTCAGATAGGGAGCAAGCAAGCGGTCGGCATCCATGCCCAGCAGATAGTGGATATCCTGCTGCTGGTTGTTCAGGAACTGGCTTTTTCCCAGTCGTACACTGCCGATGGGAAACGTTTCGATGCGGGTGGGTAACTGGGCCGTTGCTACCAGCGAGACGGCCAGCGAAAGAATGGTCAGTAATTTCTTCATCTTTAGGATTCGGTTGATTCTGTCTGCAAAATAACAAAAAAATATTGAGATATCCAAACGAAAAGGCATAAGAAAGCATAGAAACAAGTAAAACAATAAAGAATGGAACGAATTGAAAAGCTATTGCCTTGTGATATCTTCGTCATTTTTTTGTCTGTATAGATTTGGCAATATCAAGAAATATGCGTATCTTTGCAGTCACAAATCTAAAACACACATTATTAATATATAAAAGAAGTCACAAACTATGGGATTAATTGAACAAATCATTGCGCGTGCCAAGAGTAACAAGCAGCGCATCGTGCTCCCCGAAGCAGAGGAGGAACGCACACTAACGGCAGCCGATCGCGTGCTGGCCGAAGACATTGCAGATCTGATTCTGATTGGCAATCCAGACAAGGTACACCAGTTGGCAAAGGAGAAGGGACTGACCCACATCGACAAGGCCACATTGATAGATCCGCTGAACTATGAGAAGAGCGAGGAGCTGGCTCAGTTGCTGCAGAAGCTTCGCGAGAAGAAAGGCATGACCATTGAGAAGGCCCGCGAGCTGGTGAAAGACCCCCTCTATCTGGGCTGTATGATTATCAAGACCGAGGGTGCCGATGGTCAGATTTCTGGTGCCCTGAGCACGACGGGCGAGACTCTGCGTCCTGCCCTGCAGATTATCAAGTGTGCTCCTGGCATCACCTGTGTCAGTGGTGCTATGCTGATGATTACCAAGAAGCCAGAGTATGGTGAGAATGGCGTGCTGGTGATTGGCGATGTGGCTGTCACACCTATGCCCGATGCCAACCAGTTGTCGCAGATTGCCGTTTGCACCGCTCAGACCGCTAAGTCGGTGGCAGGATTCGAAGACCCGCGTGTGGCCATGCTGAGTTTCTCTACCAAGGGTAGCGCATCGCACGAGGTGGTAGACAAGGTGGTGGAAGCAACACGTCTGGCCAGGGAAATGGATCCGTCGCTGAAGATTGATGGTGAGCTGCAGGCCGATGCTGCCCTCGTGCCATCGGTAGGCAAGAAGAAGGCTCCGGGATCGGACATCGCCGGCAATGCCAACGTGCTCGTGTTCCCATGCCTGGAAGTGGGCAATATCGCCTATAAGCTAGTGCAGCGCCTGGGTGATGCCGTCGCCATTGGTCCCATCCTGCAGGGTATCGCACGTCCTGTGAACGATCTGTCGCGTGGATGCTCAGTAGAGGACATCTACTATCTGGTAGCCATCACGGCTTGCCAGGCTATGGACGCCAAGAAATAATCTGTTTTAGCAAAAAAGACATCAAATACAATCAATTGGAATATGAAAATCT
Source organism: Prevotella sp. (assembly GCA_024684515.1). Taxonomy (GTDB): domain Bacteria; phylum Bacteroidota; class Bacteroidia; order Bacteroidales; family Bacteroidaceae; genus Prevotella. The sequence goes on along the minus strand of JAIKWS010000103.1, from coordinate 898 downwards.
TAGTTCTTAACTGTGGGAGCAGCTCCATCAAATATGCTCTCTACAACATGGATGACAAGTCGGTGATGACGAGTGGTGGTGCTGAGCGTGTAGGCCTGGACGGTGCTTTCGTCAAGGTGAAACTGGCCAATGGCGAGAAGCGTCAGATCATGCACGACATTCCTGAGCATACCGAGGGTGTGAAATTCATCTTCTCTCTGCTTACAGACCCGGAGATTGGCGTCATCAAGGACCTGAAGGAAATCGATGCCGTGGGTCATCGCATGGTGCATGGTGGCGAGAAGTTCAACAAGAGCGTCATCCTGACCGACGAGGTGCTGAAGGCTTTCGAGGAGTGCTCGGACCTGGCTCCCCTTCACAACCCTGCCAACCTGAAGGGTGTGAATGCTGTAAAGGAGCTGATGCCTGGCCTGCCACAGGTTGGCGTCTTCGATACTGCCTTCCATCAGACCATGCCTCCCAAGGCCTATATGTATGCCATTCCCTACGAGCTCTATCAGAAGTATGGCATCCGTCGCTATGGCTTCCACGGCACCAGCCACCGCTATGTGTCGGCACGTGCCTGTGAGTTCCTGGGCATCCCAGCCGAAGGCACCAAGATGGTGACCTGTCATGTGGGTAATGGTGGCTCTATTGCTGCTGTCGTTGATGGCAAGTGCATAGACACCTCGATGGGTCTCACCCCGCTGGAGGGACTCGTCATGGGTACCCGTGCCGGAGATATCGACGGTGGTGCTGTCACCTTCATCGAGAAGAAGCTGGGACTTGATGCCGACGGCATGTCGAACCTGCTCAACAAGAAGAGCGGTGTGGCAGGCCTGACAGGTGGCTCGAGCGACATGCGCGACGTGGAAAATGCCGCCAAGAGTGGTGACGAGCGTGCCAAGCTGGCTCAGGA
>JAIKWS010000029.1 GCA_024684515.1 Prevotella sp. | reverse complement strand
AGAACCAATGCGAGCAGTTCTTCGTAATAGAATTGATATCCAGCTGCTGGCTAAGTGCAGCTCCGATTTCAGAGACATTTTCATCACCCAAAACGGCTCTTGAGGCGGCGTAGCCATTCATGTCCTGGCTCCAGTCGGTGATGATGGAGTCACTCGATCCTCTCTCTACGATCAGCTTTAAATCACCCGGTTCTAATGTATAGTTATCTTTTATCCATTTCGTCGTTACACCGTCATCGAGGAATTTGGTGTCCTCCAAGGCCATTGCCAGCATTGTAGCATTGTAGCTTTTATCGGCATCTTGACCCTTGTAGATAATGATGGCCAAAGGAGTAGTGCCTTGGCTGACGGCATCAAAGCCAGTACCATAAAACTTTCCGTTTGCTGCCACAATGTCACCCACTTCAAGATTCTCAATGGTCTTTGTCAGCTCTACTTCTGGTTCCTGTGGTAGAGTCGTCTGGCTTGAGTAGTAGCGATATACCTCCGTACAGCCGGCAATGGGCTCCTTCACAGAGAATTTACCTGTCGACGACAGTTGTTTGCCGCTAGCATATCTCACAATGAAACGTGGATGGCTTATCAAGGTGTTATCTCCAAAGAAACTTGCTAACTGTGCATCTCGTGTTGTACGATCTGCTGTAATATCTAAAGGATATTGAACCATCTTCACCTCTCTTTCCGTCAGGCTCTCAGTCTTAAGGTTCAAACCGCTGTAGTTTGCCTGATAGAGCGTGCATTCGTTGCCCCAGAGCGACCATGAATAACCTTTGTAGAGGAAGTTCAGACCGACTTGGGCGATACTCTCACGCAGGGCCTTGATAGCTGCAGCGTTAGTAGAATATTCGAAGATATTTGCAAAGAGATTTTTTGACAGCCATCCTTTGTACACCTTGTCCCAGAAGGGAACGGCATGGTATTTCAGGTTCTTGTGGGCGAAATCGTGGAATACGGTCAGCGAGGGGTTTTCTTGTAGGTTGGTAGACCACTCTGCGGGATAGAGCATGGCAAAGATCAACTCTGCCAGATTGCGCATGTGTTCGGGCTTGCTGCCGAGGCCAGTGGGTACCTTCCAAGAAAAATCGTTGCCATTTGTCTTCACCTTGATGTTACTTTCAGCCAGTCCGCCGATACACATCCAGTGCGAGTCTTCCTTCTTCTCAGGCCCGAAGGCGGGACGAACGCAGATCCAGTACTCTGTGCATTTGCCATTTTCTTTCGATATCACATCGCCGAAACGGTAGTAGGCAGCACCAGAGAACGAGCCGTTCTCACCCATCTGGTCACCGTCGCGATAGATGATTTGCTGCAGGTGCGGCATCTGCTTGATGTTCACATCGACGGTGCCCCATGTCTGGTTGCTGTTGCCTTTTGTCCAGGTCAGGGTGCCCACGGCATCGTTCTTCCACTCGTAGGTGGTTGTACTCTCTGTGATGTTGGCACCCGTCAGGTCGTTGAAACGCTGTACAGCGGCTGCCATACCGTTGGTAGCTACCACGCGCACCAGCTCATTGCCGTTCTCGGCAACGCCGATGGTGGGCTCGAAGGTCTTGTCCTGATAGTCCTCGGTATACGAAGACATATCAGCCAGCTGTCCAACCACACTCCAGAAGATAGTGGCTTCGTTGTTCTTTTTTGCCTCCTCCTGTTGCTTTTGTTCTTCGGACTCGTCATCATCGTCACTGCACGATGTGTTGCTCAAGCTGAGGCCTGTGAGTAACATGACCACCAGTGTCCAGTTGAAAAATTTTGTTTTCATGTTCTGTTCTTTGATTTATTAATACGTGAATTTATTTGTTTTGTTATTTTGTATACATTTGAACGGCTCTTGTCGCTGTTGATTCTAAGCCAGTTCGTGTCGACTGTTGATGCTCGCAAATCAGTAGCCTGATAGCCCTTTAATATAAGAGATGTGAAAAATCGCTTGTTTTTTGGTGGCAAAGGTAGTGTTTTTCCTTGAAAGTACAAAATGTTTTGCTTTTTTTCTTCACTAGTTATTGCGACAATCCCATTGATTTTGCGACAGAAGGCTATTTTCCACCTCTTAGCTGTCGCATTTTCATACCGAATGCTCTCTGTCACAAGCTCACACCGCTGCGTAAGCAGACTCGCGGATCACCTTGTCCTGAGACGGCGAACTGTACAACTTAGGCACCATCTCATAGCGGTAGGTACTCGCATCGTTCTTGTAGAAGTTGACCAGGCGTTCAACAGCCTCCACCTTGATTGCTATTTTGTAAACTTTCTTCGTTAAACGTTCTTCGTTCTCTTGTGCTTTTCACGGCACACGCATTCTCTCTCTTTCTCTCTCGTCGCTCTAGGGTTCCTTCCTGCTTCCTCACTAGTCATTTTTTTCTAGCACACTAGGAAAAAATATTTTTCTAGTTAGGGAACAAAAATCCGTCCTCCGATTGACGTTTGCAAGGGGGCAAGTCGAAGCAGACCATGCTAGCCGTAATCTCACTATGAGTGAGTCTATACTCCTGCTGCAAATAGTCGTAGTACTTACTTGGTTTGTAAAATAATTTCATTTCAAAGACGCATGCTTCATTCTTCCTTTTCAAAAGACGCATGCTTCATTCTTCCTTTTCAAGAGAGACTATTCTCGTACGCGCATACACGTGTGGGTACAATTATTTATTCATTTAAACACTTATTTACTATGAATAAAAATTATGAATTGCAACCGCAGCGGATGACTTCGCCAGAGATTGCTAAGGTGACGGGAAAGCGGCACAAGGATGTTGTGAAAGGTTGGCTGCCCCGTTGCTCTGCCGAATGACTCACAAAGAAAAATGCGAAGAATATTTGGTTTTCTTCGCACTTATTCGTACCTTTGCAGGGCAGAATTCTTATCAACCCAAAAGCCAATCACAGCATGACAGACAAAGACCACATTCCACACCCATTGGTAGCACTGATTCCTGTCGTAGTGCTCATCGGACTATTGGCTGTCGTCATCAGCCTCTTTGGCAGCGACTCGCTGGGGGGAGGCAGTCAGATAGCGCTGCTGCTGGGCATGGCTGTATGCGTGAGCATCTCAATGGGCTTCTACCATGTGCCGTGGAAACAGTTCGAGAGTCAGATCAAGACCACGCTGGGAGGTGTGTCCATCACACTGCTCATCCTGCTGGCAGTGGGCATGCTGTCGGGATCGTGGATGGTGAGTGGCATCGTGCCGACGCTTATCTACTATGGCGTACAGATCATGTCGCCCCAGTTCTTCCTGGTCACTGCCTGTGTCGTCTGTGCCCTCGTATCATTGCTCTCAGGCAGTTCGTGGACCACCGTTGCCACCATTGGTGTGGCCCTGCTGGGTATTGGCCATGCCCTGGGACTGTCTGAGGCCTGGACGGCAGGAGCCATCATCTCAGGTGCCTATTTTGGCGATAAGATGTCGCCACTGAGCGATACCACCGTGCTGGCATCGTCGGCAACAGGTACCGATCTCTTCACCCATATCCGCTATATGATGCTCACCACCACGCCCACATTCATCCTGACGCTCATCATCTTCTTCATTGCCGGACTGGGAAATGGCGGTGAAGGTGTGGTGGCTACAGACCATTATACCGAGGGACTGGCCAGTACCTATAACATCTCGCTGTGGACACTGGTGGTACCCGTGCTGACGGGTGTGCTCATCGTGCGTCGTGTGCCCTCGCTCATCGTGCTTTTTGCCTCGTCGGTCATGGCTGGCGTGATGGCTCTGGTGCTGCAGCCCCATATCCTTTGTCAGATAGCCGGCGACGACACACTATCGAATGTGGCGGCACTGGTGCGTGGGCTCGCCATTACCTACTTTGGCAGTACGTCGGTGGAGACTGGCAGTACGGCACTCAACGAGCTGGTGTCGACAGGAGGCATGGCTGGGATGCTCGACACCATCTGGCTTATTCTCTGTGCCATGTGCTTTGGTGCCGCCATGGTGGCCAGTGGCATGATAGAAAGTCTGACAAAGGTGCTCATACGCTATGTGCGCAGCAGGCTGGGACTGGTGTCGTCGACGGTGGGCACAGGATTGTTTCTCAATCTCACTACTGGTGACCAGTTTATCTCCATCGTCCTCAATGCGGACATGTACAAGGATGTGTACAGGCGACAGGGCTACGAGTCGCGACTGTTAAGCCGTACTACCGAGGATGCGGCTACCGTCACCTCTGTGCTGGTGCCGTGGAATACGTGTGGAATGACACAGAGCACCGTGCTTGGCGTGCCTACACTGACCTATCTTCCCTATTGTTTCTTCAACTTGCTCAGTCCGTTGATGACCATCCTCATGGCTGCCATCGGATGGAAAATAGTCAGGAAGCAACCAGAAGTGGAGCAGGCAGCGCCTACTTCCGAGTCACAAACGTGCGAGTGACCACTCCGCTGTAGGTGTTCACTACGAGTGTGATTGTGTCGGCTGTGATTTGCGTCAGTGGGATGCTGGCAAAGGCCGTGCTTGAGTAGTATTCAGGACGTCCACCCTGGTCGTGGTATAGTTGTAGGCACATGTGCTTGTCAGTAGAGGCTAGGGTGTCGCGTACCAGCCCTATGGTGTGCATGGCTTCCTTGTCGTCGGTAGTACCCGTCATCAGTCGAAGCCGTAAATTCAGATAGCTCCTGTTCTTGCTCAGCCAGAGGCTCTCGGCATACAGCGGGTCGGTCTTCATGCCACCCTTGATGCTGTCGTGGGGCATGAGAACGCCCACATAGCCTATGCTGACAGCCTTGGCCTGTCCTACTTCCGTCTTCTTGTAGTAGAGCAGGGCCCGGTAGGTGGTGTCGGCAGTCGTTATCCAGTTGGCTGTGGCAGTAGGCTGTATGAGCAGATGCTCGTCGACGTCGGTATCTACATAGTCCACCCGCTTGTCGCTACCCACATGCGCTTCCACCATTTCGGCCGTCATGAGCGAGTAGTCGCCTTCTCCTTTCTCGTAGGAGTCGATAGTACACGAGGAGATGATGAGCGAGAGGAGCATCATCCATGAGGCTGCAAGATGCTGTCGCCGGCCGATGGGGTAGGGGGGAGTGATGGTCATAGGGCTGCCAGGTGGTTGCGATAGGGGTTGGCATACATGGTGATGATACGTTCACGCAAGTATGGAATGTCGGGGGTGTCAAGCTGGATTTTGGCCAGCTGTCCTTGTAGATAGGTTTCGAAGGCTTCACGTTCCTCTGCTGTACTCTCAGCACCGGCAGCCACACGGTTGGAGGCGTAGATGCGATAGTGGCGGTGCAGCTGGCTGTCGATATGCTGGGCAATGGTGTCGAAGAGCTCGCCCTTGGGCATGTCCTTAGGCAGCGTGTCGAGCCAGTCGTCGATGCAAGGGGCACAGTGGTAGTGCACCTGCCCTTTATAGCCCAGGATGCCAGTGCGCATCGATTCCACGTCGTCAGTCTTGCTCTTCTTCCATCCATCGACATCACGCCTCAGCTGGAACTCGCGAGCCTTGAGGAAGTCGCAAGGGTCGTACTCGTAGCTGATGCTCAGTGGTACGATGTGTAGCTGCTTCAACCGCTCGATAACAGTACCCTCGCCACCCATGGCCATCATCTTCAGGATGCTGGGCTGAGTGCGGTCGTCACTGTCCTTGGCCCGTCCCTCTCGCTGTGCTATCCATATATTGTCGTGCTTCTGCTGAACCACGAAATGCATGTACTCGCCAAGTCGCTTCGAGGCCGCCAGCATCTCGCGGATACCCAGTGATCGCTCCACGATGAACGACTTGTTGATGCGCACCAGATCCTTGATCCAGGGTTCCGCCAGCAGGTTGTCGCCAATGGCAATCTCGGTGGTGGTGCCCACTTGTGCTTCAATCAGCAGCACGTCGAGCAGGGCAGAGTCGAGCACGATGTCGCGGTGGTTGGACATGAAAGTGTAGCGGCTGTTGAGGTCGATAGCGGTAGCATCCATGTCAAGGCCCTTGGAAGCCTTTGCCATGAGCTGTTTCAGAAACGGATAGCAGAAGGTCTTCTGGAAGTCGAAGCACGTCTTGCAGCCACGCATCTGCTGCATGATGGCCTCGAAGGGTACCTGTGGGTATAGATAGGCCACTACGCTACGGAACTGGGGGCTTTGCTCCAGTTGGCTATATGCATCGGGAAGCTCCTCGGCCTCAAAGGGGCGTATGCTGTCAAAGGCGGCGGGTATGATCATATTCTATTAAAACTGGTTTTCTACGATGTCGCTAAGCACGTCTTTCATCTCGAGGCCTGCGGCACGTACCTGTTGCGGTATGAAGCTGGTGGCCGTCATGCCTGGCGTGGTGTTGATCTCGAGCATGGAGATGTCACCCTTAGGCGAGATGATATAGTCGATACGGATGATGCCATTGCAATGCAAGATGTCGTAGATGGCAGAGGTGAGCTGCTGGGCACGCTGGGCTTGCTCCTCAGGGATGCGTGCTGGCGTAATCTCTTCCACCTGTCCCTTGTATTTGGCATTGTAGTCGAAGAACTCGTTCTTGGTGACTACCTCGGTGACGGGAAAAACGATGCTCTTGTCCTTTGTCTTGTAACAGCCAACGGTGATTTCTGTACCTTCGAGGAACGATTCGATCATCACCTCGCTGCTCTCCATCATGGCTACCCGCAGGGCAGGTGCCAGTTGGTCGGGATTCTTCACCTTTGATACGCCAAAGCTGCTGCCGTCGTTGGCAGGCTTTACGAAGCAGGGCATACCAATGGTCTCCACAATCTTCTGTTCGTCGAGTTGCTGCTCCTGTCCTTGTCTGACCAGCATGCTCTCTGCCACCCGCACGCCAAACCCCTTCAGGTATTGGTTGAGTACGAACTTGTTGAATGTCATGGCCTCGACCAGCACGCCACTGGTGCTATAGGGAATGTTCAGCAGTTCGAAATATCCTTGCAGGATACCGTTCTCGCCTGGTGTTCCGTGGATGGTGATATAGGCATAGTCGAAGTGGCGCACCTTGTTGCCTTCACGGAAGGAGAAGTCGTGCATCTTCACACGCGAGGATGTGCCGTCGGGTAGGTCTACCTGCCAGTCGGTGCCTTTCATCTCTACGACATATACATGATAGCGCTCCTTGTCGAAGAAGGAGTAGAGCCCTTGTGCTGAGCGGAGCGAGACGTCGTGCTCGCTGGAGTCGCCACCACAGACGATGGCAATAGTACGTTTCTGTTGTTGTTTCATAGTGTTCTCTCTCTAATACTCTTATAACAATTATTCTGTTTGACATTCAGTTTTCAGCCGCCCGCGCCACTTGTCGACCAGTGCTTGCAGGTCGTTGGGCAATGGCGAGGTGAAGTCCATCTGCTCGCCTGTGGTGGGATGGACGAACCCCAGGGTCTGGGCGTGCAGGGCCTGGCGGGAACATAGCTTGAAGCAGTTCTGGATATAGGCCTTGTAGGATGCTGTCCGCTCACCTCGCAGAATCTCACAACCACCGTAGCGCTCATCTGCGAAGAGCGGATGGCCGATGTGTCGCATGTGTGCACGGATCTGGTGTGTGCGTCCTGTTTCCAGTCGGCATTCCACAAGGGTGGTGTAACCATAGCGTTCGAGCACCCTGTAGTGGGTGACGGCAGGCTTGCCGGTGTCGCTGTCGGGTGGAAAGACCTCCATGCGCAGGCGGTCACGGGGGTCACGGCCAATGTTACCCTCTATGCGTCCCTCATCCTCCACGAAGTTGCCCCATACCAGCGCTATATAGCTGCGGTGGGTGTCGTGGTTGAAGAACTGCTTGCCCAGCACCGATTTCGCCATTGGCGTCTTGGCTACGACGAGCAGGCCGCTGGTGTCTTTGTCTATACGATGTACCAGTCCTACCTGTGGGTCGTTGGGATCGTAGGTGGGCAGGTTTCGCAAATGCCAGGCTATAGCGTGGACCAGTGTGCCGTGGAAGTTTCCACAGCCTGGGTGTACCACCATGCCTGCAGGCTTGTAGACCACCATCAGGTCGTCGTCTTCATATCGCACGTCGAGGGGTATGTCCTCTGGAATGATGGTTGTGTCGAAATGGGGACGGGGAAGACGCAGGGTGATGATGTCGCCCGCACGAACCTTATAATTGCTCTTCACGGGCTTGTCGTTCACGAACAGGAAACCGCCTTCGGCAGCTTGCTGAATGCGGTTGCGCGATGCGTGCTGGGTGTGCTCGGTCAGGTATTTGTCAATGCGCAATGGTACCTGCCCGCGGTCTACCTCCAGCCGTAGGTGCTCGTACATCTGCTCTCCGTTGTCCTGTCCAGGACTCCCTTCCAGTTCCTCGTCTTGCAGATCGTCGTACTCGTCAATGATCATCTCGTCTTCCAAAGGCATGTCTCGTATCCCTTATTCGTCTATGATTACAGGTTCGAAATCGTCTACCTCGCCGCCGAATTCCTCTTCTTCGCCAGTGACCACTTCCTCTGCTTCGTTGGGCAGTTGCTCTTCTGTGCCAAAGAACTCGTCATTTTCGAAATCGTCGCCAAACGAAGAGTCACCATAGGCGCCATTGCCAATGACCAGCGTCAGCTGCGATTCGCGTGCCACCATATCCCCAGTCTGCAGGTGACGTCCGTCGAGCATGATGCCATAAACCCAGTCCTTCTCTCCGTCGATGAGCTTTGGTGGCAGGACGCGGAACTCCAGCCGTTGCAGGATGACCTGTGCCTGACGATAGCTGCAGTTGCCTACCAGGTCGGGAATCCTGACGCGCGGGATGGTGAGCGAGTTGATGGTCACGTAGATGGTGCGTCCTTCTTTCACCGTCATTCCCTTTTTTGGTGACTGCACGACGATGCATCCACCAGGCATTTCCTTGATATAGGTAGAGTCGGTGGCCAGGACCTGAAGTCCCTGCTCCTCCACCATGTCGATGGCCTTGCGATAGTCCACGCCATAGAGGTCGGGCACTTCTATGCTCTCGCCATGGTGGGTGTAGACATTCAGCCACCATTTCAGACCGAAGATCAGCAGAATCACCACGACGAGCATGCCCAGCAGATTGAGCCACAGATACCAGCTGGCGAACTTTTTGAAGAAATTGTTTATTTTGGCATTCATACTATTCTACCCATTTCGCTGCAAAGATAGTGTAAATTATGCGAATAACAAAACAAAATGGGCACAAAAACACCCTGAGTGTGCAATTTTTTAATAAATAACAAAGGCAACATGGCTGTTGGCTTGAAATGAACAACAAGACGCCAACGGTAATCTTATAAATATGTACAGGACAGCAAGACGCCAGCAACTATTCATATGAACAGGACAGCAAGACTCCAGCAGCTATCTCGTAGCCAAAACAAATGGGATGATACGTTCGCAGGTGAACGATACCATCCCATTTATTGGTCGCGCCGATAAGATATCAGGCTTACTTTCCATGATGCTCATCGGAAACGGTTAACTTCTTGCGGCCCTTGGCACGGCGTGAAGCCAGCACGCGACGTCCATTCTTGGTGGCCATGCGCTCGCGGAATCCATGCTTGTTCACGCGGCGGCGATTGTGGGGCTGAAATGTTCTTTTCATTGTTCTATTCTTTGATTATTTTGTTGTTGTTTCGTTCTTGGAATGGGGTAAATCCACATTTCGGGCTGCAAAATTACACAAATCTTTTGAATTACGCAAGAAATCTTTGAAAATTAGCTAAAGTTTTTGTGTTTTTTCTCAAAAAAGCAATAAACGAAAGTGCTTTTTCTTCACTTTCGACTGCTTGTTTGTACCTCTAAGACTTTGCCTAGAAGGTATTTTCGCTTGGAAAAAGAAAAGAAAAATGACTTTTTTCTTTGTATTTCGCTCGCTTATTCGTACCTTTGCACCCGAAAAAGTATTATCTAGGTATAAAAGTTATGATTAATTCACAAGACATTAAGAAAGGAACAGCCATTCGTATGGACGGAGGCATTTGGGTTTGCATCGATTTCCAGCACCGCAAGCCAGGTAAGGGTAACACCATCATGAACATCAAGCTGAAGAACGTCAGTGATGGCCGCGTGTTGGAACGTCGCTATAATATCGGCGAGAAGCTGGAAGACGTCATCATCGAGCGTCGCCCCTATCAGTATCTCTACGAGGACCAGTCAGGACGTATCTTCATGAACCAGGAGACCTTTGAGCAGATCCCCATCGACAACGATCTCGTTATTGGTCATGAGTACATGAAGGAGAGCGATGTCGTGGAGGTGGTCAGCGATACCACTGATGGCACTGTGCTCTATGCTGAGATGCCTGTCAAGACGATTCTGCGTGTCACTCATTCCGAGCCGGGTGTCAAGGGCGATACTGCCACCAACACGCTCAAGCCAGCCATCCTTGAGACAGGCGTGGAAGTGCGCGTGCCGTTGTTCATCAACGAGGGCGACCTCATCCAGGTGGACACCCGCGACGGCTCATATCTGGCTCGTGCAAAGGAGTAATGAACTATAGCATTGTCGTACCTGTTTACAATAGACCAGACGAAGTCCGGGAGCTGCTAGAGAGTCTGACCCAGCAGACATCTAAGGACTTCGAGGTGATTGTTGTGGAAGACGGGTCGGAGAAAAAGTGCAAGGATGTTTGCGACCAGTTCGCAGGCATCCTTGATTTGCATTATTACTTTAAGGAGAACAGCGGGCCTGGACAGAGCCGCAACTACGGAGCCCAGCGGGCTAGTGGACAGTGGCTTATCGTGCTCGACTCTGATGTGGTGCTGCCGCCCGACTATATGTCCTCGGTAGAGCAGAGCCTGGCTGCAGAGACGGCAGACAGCTGTCATGCCTGGGGAGGACCAGACACGGCACATCCCGATTTCACTCCCGTACAGAAAGCCATCAGCTACTCCATGACCTCGTTCTTTACCACAGGAGGCATCCGTGGTGGCAAGACGAAGATGGACAAGTTCTTTCCGCGATCGTTCAACATGGGCATACGGAGGGATGTCTACCAGCAGTTGGGAGGATTCTCGAAGATGCGCTTTGGAGAGGATATCGACTTCAGCTATCGCATCGTGGAGGCTGGCTACAAGACACGCCTGCTGAGCAAGGCATGGGTGTGGCATAAGCGACGGACCGACTTCAGGAAGTTCTTCCGGCAGGTATATAATAGTGGTATCGCACGCATTAACCTCGAGAAGCGACATCCAGGCACCATGAAACTGGTTCACCTCTTGCCGACAGTGTTCACACTTGGCGTCTTCGCCCTCATCCTCATCTCGGCTGTGGGACGACTGCTGATGTACTATGTCGACAACGACCAGTGGCGATGGCTATGCCTGTTGCCGTGGCTGCCCATCGTCCTGTATAGCCTCGTCATCTTTGTCGATTCCAGCATCAAGAACCGAAGCCTCTGGGTAGGACTGCTAAGCATTCCTGCTGCCTTCACACAGTTGATGGGCTATGGACTGGGATTCATCGAGTCGTGGTGGAAGCGCTGCGTGCTGAAGAAGGACGAATTCACCGCCTTTGAAAAGAATTTCTACAAATGAGCGAGAAACTCACCATTGCCAACTGGTCGGCCGACGACCAACCCCGTGAGAAACTGCGCGACAAGGGTCCGCAGGCTCTCAGCAATGCAGAACTGCTGGCCATACTCATCGGGTCTGGAACACCTGGGGTCAGTGCCGTGGAGCTGATGCAGAGCGTGTTGGGCAACTGCAACAACAACCTGAACACGCTGGGGAAGATGACCATACGCCAGTTGATGGGGTTCAAGGGCATTGGCGAGGCCAAGGCCATTACAATCCTTGCTGCCTGTGAGCTGGGCAAGCGACGGCAGGCAGAGGTGCCCGAAGAGCGCAAGGAGCTCAGCTCCGCCACTCGTGTCTACAGGCTCATGTTGCCCGTCATGCAGGATCTCGATACGGAGGAGTTCTGGGCTCTTTTGCTCAATCAGAGCCACAAGCTCATCAAGAAGATCAGAATTGCCCATGGTGGCATTTCTGAGGTGTCGGTCGATATCCGTGTCATCATCCGCGAGGCCGTGCTGGCCAATGCCACCATCGTGGCTGTCTGTCACAACCATCCCAGTGGCAACACGATGCCCAGCAGGCAGGACGACAGTCTCACACAGAGCATCAAGCGGGCATGTGAGTTGATGCGTCTCTACTTCATGGACCATGTCATCATCACAGACGGACAGTACTACTCCTACCACGAGGCAGGACGATTGTAGCCAAATATGTGACAACTCAGATTCCTGTCTGACGTGCTGGAGGGAATGAAGCGAAGCGCCATTCGGCTTTAGAAAATAAAAAAGACAACAATATGACACAAGAAGAGAAAATAAAAATGGAAGAACGTATCGTGGATGTGCTGAAAACCGTCTACGATCCTGAGATACCCGTCAACATCTTTGACCTTGGCATGATCTACAAGGTAGATGTCAAGGACGACTATACCGTCGATCTCGACATGACCTTCACGGCTCCCAACTGCCCTGCCGCCGATTTTATCCTGGAGGATGTGCGACTCAAGGTGGAGAGTGTGGCCAATGTCAAGGCTGCCAATGTCAACCTCGTCTTCGAGCCGGCATGGGATCAGTCCATGATGAGCGAGGAGGCACGTGTAGAACTTGGCTTCGACTAGAGCCCCAAACGACGAATAACGATGAAAAATATCTATTTCCTGTCCGATGCCCATCTTGGTTCATGGGCCATTGACCACCGTCGCATGCAGGAGCGCAGGCTGGTACGCTTCCTCGACAGCATCAAGGAGAAGGCGGCAGCAATCTACCTGCTGGGCGACATGTTCGATTTCTGGTATGAATATAAATATGTGGTGCCACGCGGATATACCCGCTTCCTGGGTAAGCTGAGCGAGTTGGCGGACATGGGAGTAGAGGTTCATTACTTCACGGGCAACCACGATATCTGGGCTTATGACTATCTGGAAAAAGAGTGTGGCGTCATACTCCATAAGCAGCCGCTGACAACAGAGATCTATGGCAAGATCTTCTATCTTGCACATGGTGACGGCCTTGGCGATCCCAACAAGTCGTTCAAGCTCATCAAGTGGATTTTCCACAACAAGGCATGTCAGTGGGCATTCTCTGCCTTGCATCCCCGTTGGGGCCTGTGGTTCGGACATACATGGGCCAAGCATTCGCGCATGAAGCGTCCAGGTGGCGAGGAACCACCATATATGGGCGAGGATCGAGAGCACCTCATCCTTTATACTAAGAAATATATCCAGTACCACTCCAATGTCGACTATTTCATCTATGGCCATCGCCATATAGAGGTAGACCTGCAGCTCACCAAAAAGGCTCGAGTCATTATCCTGGGCGACTGGATTAGCCATTTCAGCTATGTGGTCTACGATGGCGACCATCTCCTCATGTCGCAATACATAGAAGGTGAGAGCCAGCTGTGAATGCCGAAAACCCACCGCATGCAGGTAAGGGGTAACTAATCCCGTGTGCTCATTTTGTGAAAAAAGTAAACAAACAGAAATTCGTAGGTGATGAAGGATTTCTGCTGTTATTTGCGAAATATTTTTTCCTAGTTAGGAAAATATTTTTCTCTAGTTAGGAAAAAAGTTTTTCCTAGTTAGGGAATTTTTTCGACCTGTGCGGTTGAAGATTGATACTTGATGAAAAAAATAGACTTTTATCATGACCATTGGCATGAAGCTCACTGGCAGATATCGCTTTAGCCAGCCGTGCGCTAGCCACGAGTGAAGGACATCGCGTAGCCTCGAGTTACGGACATCGCGTAGCCACGAGTGAAGGACATCGCGTAGCCTGGAGTTACGGACATCGCGTAGCCACATTCCCGAGCAAGCTCGCCTACCCGTAGCCTTTCCCCTCCCCTCCTCTTAGGGGAACTTTTGGAGCAGCGAGAGCAGAGCCAAACTAGTTTGAGCTATGCCGAGTCGCGACAAAAGTCAGCGAAGCTAA